>NZ_JALXPM010000015.1:0-54150 GCF_025147615.1 Brevibacterium luteolum
TGGTCGGCACTCCGATCGGCAACCTCGACGACGCCTCAGCCCACATGCGGGCTGCGATCGAGTCCGCCGACGTCATCGCCGCTGAGGACACCCGCCGGTTCCTCGGCTTGGCCGAACGCCTCGGACTCCGCCACACCCGGGAGATCACCAGCCTGTTCGATCACAATGAGGCGACCAAAGCCGAAGCCCTCATCGACGAGGTCGCAGCCGGCAGGCATGTCGTGCTCCTCACCGATGCCGGGATGCCGGCCGTCTCCGATCCCGGATACCGGGTCGTCGCCGCCGCCTACGCCCGCGGCGTGATCGTCACCACCGCCTCGGGCCCGTCAGCCGTCATCACCGCACTCGCCCTGTCCGGGCTGCCGAGCGATCGGTTCGCCTTCGAGGGGTTCCTGCCCCGCAAGGCAGGGGAGCGGCGCAGGAAGCTGGGCGCACTGGCCGCCGATGAGCGCACACTCGTGTGCTTCGAAAGTCCCCACCGGCTCGTCGACGCGCTCGCCGACCTGGAGGCCGCATGCGGACCCGACCGGCAGATCGCAGTGTGCCGGGAGCTGACGAAGACCTACGAAGAGGTCATCCGCGGCACCATCACCGAGGTGCGCGCGCGAGTCGGCGACGGGGTGCGCGGGGAGATCACCCTCGTGATCTCCGGCGCCTCACCCGAGGCCGCCGACGCCGGTGACTACATCGAGGAGATGCGCAGGCTCGTCGACGCCGGCATGCGGGTCAAAGACGCTGCCGGAGAAGTCGCCACCCGGCACGGGGTGTCCAAGCGGCAGGCGTATGAAACGTACCTGCAGGCGGAGCGTTAGACTGAGCGTCTATGACGTTCTACCTCACCACAGCGATCGCCTACCCCAACGGCACCCCGCACATCGGCCACGCCTACGAGTACGTCGCCGCCGACATCATCGCCCGGTTCAAGCGACTCGACGGCGAGCAGGTGTTCTTCCTCACCGGCACCGATGAGCACGGGCTGAAGATGCAGCAGACCGCCCAGCGTGAGGGCATCACCAGCCGCGAGCTCGCCGACCGCAACGCCGCCGAATTCCGGCACCTGCAGGATGTGCTCGGCTCGACGTACGACCGGTTCATCCGCACCACCGACACCGACCACTACGCGGCCAGCCAGGAGCTGTGGCGGCGGATGGAGGCCGCCGGCGACATCTACCTCGACTCCTACTCGGGCTGGTACTCCGTGCGCGATGAAGCGTACTTCGCCGAAGACGAGACCGAGGTGCGCGACGGCGTGCGCGTGGCGGTGTCCTCCGGTGCCGAGGTGACGTGGACGGAGGAGGAGTCCTACTTCTTCCGGCTCTCCCGCTACGCCGAACCGCTGCTGAAGCTCTACGAAGAGCGCCCGGAGTTCTTCGGCCCTGAGGGCCGCCGCAACGAGATCGCCTCGTTCGTCCGCTCCGGGCTCAACGACCTGTCGATCTCCCGGACCACCTTCGACTGGGGCGTGCCGGTGCCCGGCGATGAGAAGCACGTGATGTACGTGTGGGTCGACGCACTGACGAACTACCTCACCGGCGCAGGCTTCCCCGGCGAGGCCAGCTCCGGTGACCGGTTCGGGCAGGTGTGGCCGCCGGATGCACAGATCATCGGCAAGGACATCGCCCGCTTCCACGCCGTGTACTGGCCGGCCTTCCTCATGAGCGCCGGCATCACCCTGCCCGAGCGCATCCACGCCCACGGCTTCCTGTTCAACGCAGGCGAGAAGATGTCGAAATCCGTCGGCAACGTCGTCGACCCCTACGACCTCATCGACGCCTTCGGACTCGACGCCCTGCGCTTCTTCCTGCTGCGGGAGATCTCCTACGGCCAGGACGGCTCCTACTCACAGGAGTCGATCATCACCCGCAAGAACACCGATCTGGCCAACGAGTACGGCAACCTCGCCCAGCGCTCCCTGTCGATGGTCGCCAAGAACTGCGGCGGCCAGGTGCCCACCCCAGGCTCACTCACCGCCGAGGACGAGGAGCTGCTGGCACTGGCCCGCGGCGTGCTGCCCGAGGCGCGCCGGCATGTCGATGTGCAGAACCTGCACCTCTACGTCGGCGCCTGCTGGAAGGTGCTGTCCGAGGCGAACAGGTACTTCTCGGCCCAGGAGCCCTGGAAGCTGAAGAAGACCGACACCGCCCGGATGGAGACCGTGCTGTGGGTGACCCTGGAGGTCGTGCGCATCATCACGCTGCTCATCCAGCCGGTGATGCCCGAATCGACTGGCAAGATCCTCGACCAGCTCGGCGTGCCGGCAGGGGAGGCGGCGGCAGCAGCCGGTGCCCGCAACGTCCATGCCGCCAATGAGGGCGCTCCGGCGATCACCCCGGTGCACGTCGGCGGAGCCGCAGAGGGCGCAGGCGACCCGGAGGCAGGCCGGCCCGAACCGGCCCGCCTGTTCACCGCAATCGACACCCCGCTGGCCGCAGGCACGCCGCTGCCCAAGCCGGCCCCGGTGTTCCCCAAGTTCCAGGTGGAGGAGTAAGGCTCAATGGCATCACGGGCTGCAGGCACGTATCCCGAGGTTCCCCAACCGCTGAGCACACCCGGCGTCGACACCCACTGCCACCTCGACATCGGCGTGGGCGCACGCGGGCCGATCAAGGACGGCGAACCCGCCCCCGAGGTCGAACCCGAAGCAGACGAGACCTTCCCGCCGCTGTCGTTCTTCCACGACACCGCGATGGCTGCCAACATCACGCGCATCGTGCAGATCGGCTGCGAGATGGCCTCGGCCCGCTGGACCGCCGAGGTCGTGGCCGCCGAGGCCGCCGCTGGTCGCGACTGGATGCTCGGCGGGGTGGCGATCCACCCGAACGAGGCGCCCCGGCTGGCAGCCGCAGGCCTGCTGGAGGAGTCGCTGACCGAGATCGAGCAGCTCGCCAGTGCCGGGCGGATCCGGGTGGTCGGCGAGACCGGGCTCGACTACTACCGCACCGCCGACGACGGCGTGGCCGACCAGCAGGAGTCCTTCCGCGCCCACATCGAGATGGCCAAGCGGCTCGACAAGGTGCTCGAGATCCACGACCGGGAGGCCCATGCCGATGTGCTGCGCATCCTCGCGGAGGAGGGCGCACCGGCCAAGACGGTGTTCCACTGCTTCTCCGGCGACGTCGAGATGGCCCGCATCTGCGCCGAGCGCGGCTACTACATGTCGTTTGCGGGCAACGTCACCTTCAAACGCTCCGACGACTTACGGCATGCCGCCTCCGTCGTGCCCGATGAGCTGCTGCTCACCGAGACCGACGCCCCCTTCCTCACACCGCATCCGCACCGCGGCAAGCCCGGCGGACCGTACCTGACGGCCCTGACCGTGCGCATGCTCGCCGAGGTGCGCGGCGTCGACGAGGACCACATCGCCGGGACCGTCGGCGAGAACGCCGAGCGGATCTTCGGTTCCTGGGCGCTGAGCTGAACGTCCCGGTCGGCTGAGCAGCCTGGGCTAGCCGCGGGTCGCGTGGCCCACGGCTTTCTCGATCTGGGCTGCGGTGAGCAGGCCACGGAAGTTGATGACCTGCGAGACGAACAGCAGCACGAGAGACGTGCACAGCCACGCGATGAAGGCACCGGCGATCGTCCAGGCTTGCCGGCGCACTTCGGCTGCGACTTCGTCGGTGACATTGGTGATGACCATGGAGTCGGCCAGTATCGGCAGCAGCCCGGCCACCAGGCCCAGCAGTGCCGTCAGCCCGAGGGCGATGAGATACAGGATGATGAGCACCCGCGGGAGCACACTGGCCGGCATCGCCCGGTAGGCCAGCCCGCCGCGCAGGGACTGCAGGGCCGCCCGGGCGCGAAAGCCCACAGCGCCGAGCAGGATGAGCAGCCCGTGTGCCGCGAGCCAGACGAGCAGCGGCACGACGGCCAGGCCGGCGAGCTCCCGGACGCCGGCGGCACCCTCGGCCGTCGGGGCCAGATCCGGCAGCCAGCCGAGCATTGCGTAGAACCAGCCGCTGGCGAAGATGAGGAACCCGGCCGCCGAGAAGATGAGCGTGCTGATGAGCTGCCGGTTGAGCCGATTGCGCAGCATGCGGATCTGGGGATGACGGCTGACGGGATCGCCCAGCCAGCTGGTGGGGGCGGCACCGGAGGGGAATGCGCGAGTGGGCTCGGACATACTGTGCACATTACGGCGAAACCCGCTGCCGCAGGACTGCCGCCCGCCTGCCGAACGTCATGTGTAACACCGTCTGTGACCCGCCGCCAGCCGCAGATTCGGGCCGCTGACCAGCGACGACGTCAGGTTTCAGCGCGGCCTATGTCACAGCTTTGCAATGTTGGTAACGAATCGGTTACGCTGGGTCTCGTTGTCTTCACGCCTGCCGTCGATCCAGCGGCGCAGACGGGCCCGCACACAGCAGGCCGGACAGCCACTCACTTGGGGCCCGCCACCGCGGGTCTTCACTGCAGAGAGTCTATTGGGGTAGTTTTCGTGATTCCTTCTATTCGCAATCGCAAGGTGCAGATCGTCGCGCAGTCGGTCGTCATCTCCGCGCTCGTCGGCGGCACCGGTGCCTTCTTGGCACTGAACAAGCCCGTCAACGTCACGGTCGACGGCGAAGCCGAGCAGGTCCGCAGCTTCGGCTCGACCGTCGACGACGTGCTCGCCGCACAGGACATCACGCTCGACGAGCGCGACCAGGTCCAGCCCAGCCGCAGCACCCAGGTCGAACGCGACATGAACATCGTCGTGAACAAGGCCAAGGACCTCGACCTCACCGTCGACGGCAAGCCGATGGACGAATGGACCAACGCCTCGACCGTCGGACAGGCCCTGGCCGACCTCGGCATCGAACACGAGGGCGCTGAGGTCTCCGCAGCCCTCGATGACAAGATCAGCGACGGCGAGACCATCGACGTCACCACCGCGAAGACCGTCAGCGTCATGGCCGACGGCAAGACCCAGCCGGTCGAAGCCGCCGCCAAGACCGTTCAGGACGTCATCAGCGAAGCCGGCATCGAACTCGGCACCGACGACATCACCTCTGCCCCACTGACCTCCAACGTCTACGACGGCCAGGTCGTCAACGTCATGCGCGTGGTCAACGAAGAGAAGACCGAGACCGAGACGATCAAGAAGAAGGTCACCGTCAAGAAGGACTCCTCGCTGCCGCGCGGTGAGAAGAAGGTCGAGAAGAAGGGCAAGGACGGCAAGCGCGAGGTCGTTTTCAAAGTCCGCACGGTCAACGGCGACGAGGTCAGCCGCGAAGAGGTCTCCTCCAAAGACATCGAGAAGCCGGTCGAAGAGGTCGTCGTCGAGGGCACCAAGGCCCCGGAGAAGAAGCGCCAGTCCGACAAGAGCTCGCGCAGCAAGGACGACAGCGGCTCCGGCGGCTCGGACAACTCCGAGGACAACTACTCCGGCAGCATGACCACCGCCCAGATCAAGGAGATGCTCGGCGGACCCGGCTCCAAGTGGTACTCGGTCGTCAAGTGCGAGTCGAACTTCAACCCGCGGGCGATCAATCAGTCCAACCGCGCCCACTTCGGGCTCTTCCAGTTCAAGCTCGCCACCTGGCGCTCCGTCGGCGGCTCCGGCAACCCGATCGATGCCAGCCCCCAGGAGCAGTTCAAGCGCGCTAAGATCCTGCAGAAGAAGGCAGGATGGGGACAGTGGGCCTGCGCCTGATCTGAAGCCAGCCACCACCTCGGGCCCGGTCATCGTACCGGGCCCGAGGTGTGTCATCCCGTACCCTGGTCAGGTGGCCAGACGCCTGGAAGGGGGCATCCGTGAAGAAGTCGCAGACCGACATCGACGAAGCCGCCGCCACGGTCTCCTCCGGCGCCAAGCGGCTCAACCGCACATGGACCGAACCTCATCGTCACCGGCCTATTCGGCGGCATCGACGTCTCCTTCGGGATCCTCGCGATGATCCTCGTGCTGCAGGCCACCGGCAGCGACATCCTCGCCGGCATGGCCTTCGGCATCGGCATGTTCGCCCTCAAGATGGCCCACTCGGAGCTGTTCACCGAGGAGTTCCTGCTGCCCATCCACGCGATCGCAGCCGGACAGGGCACCTGGGGCCAGCTGGTGCGGCTGTGGAGCGTCAAACTCGTGACCAACCTCGCCGGCGGCTTCGCCTTCATGTGGCTGACGGTGCTCGCCCTGCCGGACTACCACGGCACCCTCGTCGACAAGGCGGCCAGCTACGTCGACAATCCCTCGCTGCTCGTGATGATCTGCCTGTCGCTGCTCGCCGGTGCCTCCATCACGCTCACCACCCGCATGCAGCAGGGCACCGACAACCACGTCGTCTTCGCTGTCATCTCGATGATCTCCGGGCTCATCGTCATCGGGCTGGGCCTGCTGCACGGTGCACTCAACGCGATGATCATCTTCGGCGCCATGGTCGCCGGAGCTGACATCTCGGTCACGGACTTCCTTGTGTGGATGGCGATCGTCATCCCGTTCAACATGCTCGGCGGGCTGCTCATCATCACGCTGCCGCGGATGGCGCGCACGTGGCGGATCCTGCGGGCAGTGCGCCGCGGTGAGCTGAGCTTCGAAGACCTCGAAGAAGAGGCAGCCCGCGACTGAGCCTGCGTGCTGGCTGTGGCTCCGCGACGGAATTGGCACTCGAGTTGACCGAGTGCCAAGCAGCGCTCTAAAGTCGAATTAGCACACTAAGCCAATGAGTGCTAACAGCCCCTGAAGCGGATCGGCACGCTCGGCACCCGCGACGACGAGCAGGCCACAGCACCACCCAGTGCCCGAGTCAGGACGCTGTTGAGGACTACAGACAAAGGAGAGTGTCCGCACATGTCGGTCTCCATCAAGCCGCTCGAAGATCGGATCGTCATCCGTCAGGTTGAAGCCGAGCAGACCACTGCCTCCGGCCTCGTCATCCCTGACACCGCCAAGGAGAAGCCGCAGGAAGGCGAAGTCGTCGCCGTGGGCCCGGGTCGCGTTGCCGACAACGGCAACCGCGTGCCGCTCGACGTCGCCGTCGGCGACAAGGTCATCTACTCCAAGTACGGCGGCACCGAGGTCAAGTACGCAGGTGAGGAATACCTCGTGCTCTCGGCGCGTGACGTGCTCGCCGTCATCGGCTGAGCATCTGCGCCTGAGCAGACTGTTCGTACTTCACAGAAGGAAGTGACACATGGCTAAAACACTTCAGTTCAACGACGACGCGCGCAAGGCCCTTGAGCGCGGCGTCAACGTGCTGGCCGACACCGTCAAGGTGACCCTCGGCCCGCGCGGCCGCAACGTCGTGCTCGACAAGCAGTGGGGCGCTCCGACCATCACCAACGATGGTGTGACGATCGCCCGCGAGGTCGAACTCGACGATCCGTACGAGAATCTCGGCGCCCAGCTGGCCAAGGAAGTCGCCACCAAGACCAACGACGTCGCCGGTGACGGCACCACGACTGCGACCGTGCTCGCTCAGGCCTTCGTCCACGAGGGCCTGCGCAACGTCGCTGCCGGTGCCGCCCCCAGCCAGCTCAAGCTCGGCATCGAGAAGGCCGTCGAACTCGTTGAGGAGAAGCTGCGGGAGACCGCCCGCGACGTCTCCGGCTCCGAGGAGATCGCCCACGTCGCCGCGCTGTCGGCGCAGTCGCGTGAGATCGGCGAGATGATCGCCGAGGCCTTCGACAAGGTCGGCAAGGACGGCGTCATCACCATCGACGAGAGCCAGGCCGCATCGGTCGAGCTCGAGTTCACCGAGGGCATGCAGTTCGACAAGGGCTACCTGTCGCCGTACTTCGTCACCGACGCAGACCGCCAGGAAGCCGTCCTCGACGACCCCTACATCCTCATCAACCAGGGCAAGATCTCCAACATCCAGGAGCTGCTCCCGGTGCTGGAGAAGGTGCAGCAGGCCTCCAAGCCGCTGCTCATCGTCGCTGAGGACGTCGAGGGCGAGGCTCTTTCGACCCTCGTGGTCAACAAGCTGCGCGGCATCCTCAACGTCGCTGCCGTCAAGGCACCGGGCTTCGGCGACCGCCGCAAGGCGATCCTGGAAGACCTCGCCGTGCTCACCGGCGGCACCGTCGTCACCGCCGATATGGGCATGAAGCTCGACCAGGTGACGCTCGACGATCTGGGCAACGCCCGCACCGTCACCGTCACCAAGGATTCGACGACCGTCGTCGACGGTGCCGGTTCCGATGATGCCGTGTCCGACCGGGTGGCGCAGATCCGCGCCGAGGTCGAGAACACCGATTCGGACTGGGACCGCGAGAAGCTGCAGGAGCGCCTGGCCAAGCTGGCCGGCGGCGTGGCAGTCATCAAGGTCGGTGCCGCGACCGAGGTGGAGCTCAAGGAGCGCAAGCACCGCGTCGAGGACGCAGTGTCGGCCACCCGTGCCGCCATCGAAGAGGGCATCGTCGCCGGCGGCGGCGCAGCCCTCGTCCATGCCGGCAAGGCCCTGGAGAACGTCGACCTCGGCATCTCGGGCGACGCCCAGACCGGCCTGACGATCGTGCGCCGCGCGATCGGCGAGCCGCTGCGCTGGATCGCCGAGAACGCCGGCCAGGACGGCTACGTCGTCGCCTCGAAGGTCGCAGAGCTCGACGCCGGTCAGGGCTTCAACGCCGCCACCGGCGAGTACGGCGATCTCATCGCTCAGGGCATCATCGACCCGGTCAAGGTGACCCGTTCGGCGCTGCGCAACGCAGCCTCGATCGCAGCACTCGTGCTCACCACCGAGACCCTCGTCGTGGAGAAGCAGGAAGAAGAGGACGAGGACTGACCCTCTGCCCCTGAGCCTGCCTCAGCACTGACACCGCGCCCCTGGGATGGCCTCCCGGGGGCGCGGTGCTGTCATCAGAGTCAGGAGGTCCTGCGGCGGGCCGCTCACCCGATCATCGAAGCCGCCATCCCTGTGAAGTAGGGGACGAGCCAGATGATCCACACGATGAGCGAGAAGCGGTGGAAGGTGCCCTTGGCCTCCTCGGTGCCGCGGATCATGACGATGACGGCCCACACGAAGTGGACGGCCATGAGCAGCAGCGCCAGCGCGCCGGTGAGCGCCATCGTCAGACTGAGGAACCCGGCAGCTGAGCCGGAGAAGAAGTTCGCATCCCCGGATTCGGCGATGCGGCGCATGAATTCGGTGCCGGTGGCATCGCAGACGAGACCGAGGCCGAAGAATACGACATGAGTCCAGGTGAGGTTCTTGCGCAGGTGCTCGGCCCAGACGCCGACGGTGTAGAAGATGAGCGCGAGGGTGATGAAGATGATGGCAGGTGTCAGCATGTCGCCATCGTCGCGCGGCAGGAAGCCGCGCACATCGGGCCGGCGGCTGACCTCGGCATCAGCCGATCGGTTGATGCTGGCTGCACGAGCCGATTGATTGATGCCGGCTGCAGGAGCCGCACGGAATCCTCGGCGCGAGCGAAGAGGACTGCTGAACCCGTAGGCTGGGCACATGCCCCGCAGCCCACTGCCCCCACGTGAGGGGATCTCCGCCACCCGCCTGCGCGCCCCCGGCGGGCATGAGACCCACGCGCTGGCCGGCGCCCCGGTGCCGGACAGCGTCGATGAGATGCTCGCCGTCCTCGTGCCGGACTCCACACCCGAGGCGCGGGCAGCGCTCGTAACCGACGGCCGCCTGTGCACCGCTGAGGCCGGACCCGCTCGGCTGGAGGACCCGGTCATCCCCGGAGCCTTCTACTGGTTCCACCGCCCGGTTCCGCCCGAGCCCCGGGTGCCGTTCGAGATCGGCGTCGTGGACGAGGACGAGGATCTGCTCGTCGTCGACAAGCCGCACTTCCTGGCCAGCACCCCCAACGGCCGGTTCGTACGCGAATGCGCCGTCACCCGGTTGCGCGTCGACCGCGGCGAACCGGATCTGGTCGCCATCCACCGACTCGACCGGGTCACCGCCGGGCTGCTCGTGTTCTCGCGCCGGCCGGAATCCCGTGGACGCTATCAGCGGCTGTTCCAAGACCGGAAGGTGACGAAGACCTACCGGGCGCTGGCAGTGCTGCCGCCGGGCTTCGACCCGGATTCGCTGCCCGGTGAGCGCCGCACCCGGCTGGAGAAGACCGCCGGTGACCGCCAGGTCCGCGAAGTGGCCGGTGAGCCCAACGCCCACACCCGGATCCGGCTGACAGCCGTGCACGAGGTGCCAGCCGGCGGCCAGGCGCCCACCGCCTCGGGAACGGGGGAGGGAGGCGTGCGCATCGGGGAGTTCGAGCTGCAGCCGGTGACCGGCAAGACCCACCAGCTGCGGGTGCACATGCACGCACTGGGCCTGCCGATCCTCAGCGACCCGGTCTACCCGGTCGATGACAACCCGGATCCCTACGACTTCTCCTCCCCCTTGCAGCTGCTGGCATCCACCCTGGCCTTCACCGACCCGTTGACCGGACAGCAGCGGCGGTTCGCCACCGGGCTGCGGCTCGACGCGGCCGCCGCGTGGGCGCAGCTGGGTGGATGAGGATGTCACAGGGCTGCCACAGCAGCGAAACCTGAGGTGGGTCGGCCCGCCATTACAGTGGCACCATGACCGATCCCAACCCGCCTTCGGACCGGACTGTGCCCCCGCAGCCTCACCGGCCGCCAGCACAGCCTCCCCGGCCGCCGGCGCAGCGGACGCCGCCGGGACCGCGTGTGCCGCACCCGCAGCGTGGCGAGCCGTACATGTACGCTGCCGGTGTGCCGCGGGTCGACGGGCGCTACGATCTCAGCGAACTCGACCGGCAGCGCGAGATGGTCTTCTCCGATGACAGCGAGAAGCCGATCAGATGGCTGCCGCGCTTCGGCCGGGCCGTACTCGTCAGCCTCGGACTGGCCGCAGCCGGGGCCGTCATCGTCTCGTTCGTCGGGGCGGAGATGCTGCTCGGCAAGACGGGAGAGGTCGTCCCGGCCGAGCAGGCGGGACTCATGGGCCTCATCTTCCTCGTCGTCCTGTCCTGGATGTTCCCGTTCATGGACTACAGCATGGTCTTCTCCACCGCTGGCCAGAAGCGGCTGCCGGTGGCGGCGTTCATCTTCGCGACCTCGGCGGTGAACGCCGGGCTGCTGACAGTGTCGACGCTGGTGTGGCCGTACGTGGTCGACTTCGCACCTTCGGGGCTCTTCATCGACAGCTGGGAACCGGATGCGGCACACCTGCTCGTGGTGTTCCTGTGCTGCTGGTCCGTGACGCTTTCGGTTCTCGGTGGGGCTGTCTTCATGGTGCGCATGATGGCGGTCAACCCGATCATCGCCTTCATCCTCGGTGGCGGCTGGGTGCTCGGGAGCTTGGGCCTGGCAGTCGGAATCGTCATGTTCATCAAGGCTGTGCCGGCCTACGACACGACAAGCGTCATCGTCCCTGCCGGGATCACCCTCGCAGTTGTCATCTTCCTGTTCGTCTGCCTCATGCCGATCACGTCTCTGCGCAGGCCGACTCCGGAGCACACCGGCCCCGTCGGCGGCCCCTGTGCAGGAAGACATCGCCGGTGAGCCATCCGCCTGAGCACGCGGAGCGCCCCGGTGTGAGCATCGTCGTGACTTTCCGGCGGATCGCCGAACGCGACGCTGACCTCAGCGGCCGGCCAGCCGGTGCTCCAGGCCCCGCTTCACCGTGGGCCATTCGCAGGCGATGATCGAATAGACCGCCGTATCCCGCAGCACCCCATTGAACAGCTGGTGGGAGCGCAGCACCCCATCGGGCTTCGCGCCGAGGCGTTCGATCGCCGCTCGGGACTGGAAGTTGTGGAAGTGCGTGCGGAACTCCACCGCAATGCAGTCAAGGGCCTCGAACGCGCGGGTGAGAAGCAGCAGCTTCGCCTCCGCATTCACTCCGGTGCCCTGCACCGCAGGAGACAGCCACGTCGAGCCGATCTCGACCCGCCGGTTGGCCGCATCGATGTTCATGAACGTCGTCATGCCCACCGGCCGGCCGTCTGCCACGACCGCGAACGGCGCCATGGACCCAGCTGCCTGCAGGCCCTGCCGGCGCACGATCTCATCAGCCATCGCCTCGGGCGCGGGCACACTCGTCACCCACGAGGACGGGAGATCACCGGCAGCGGCGGCCAGCACCTCGGCGTCGGAGACCTCGACCCGGCGCAGCAGCACCCGTGTGCCGGCCAGCTGCGGGGTCGCAGCGAAGGCATGGGGAACAGACACATCATCGTGATCGATCATGGGCTCAAGTGTAGACCGCGCCCGAGGCGTGGGCAGACTCACAGCCGGAGCTGCAGGCAGGCCTTGTCCTGGGTGTGGTGCCGGGCCGCTGCGACGGACTACGATTGAGCCAGCGACCCCACGCCGTATTCCGCCTCGGGAGGTAGACACAGGTGAACATCGAGCAGCACTTCAAAGCAGCGGAGGATCCTTTCGCGCTGACCGGACTGACCTACGACGATGTGCTGCTGCTGCCTGGGGACACCGACGTCATCCCGTCCGAGGCCTCGACGACGACGCGGCTGACGCGTGAGATCGACATCAACGTCCCGCTGGTCTCAGCGGCGATGGACACGGTGACCGAATCGCGGATGGCGATCGCGATGGCGCGCATCGGCGGCATCGGCATCCTGCACCGCAACCTGAGCAAGGAAGACCAGGCCGACCAGGCCGACTACGTCAAGCGCAGTGAATCGGGCATGATCAACGACCCGCTGACGATCACCGCCGACCGCAGCCTCGCCGAGCTCGACGAGCTGTGCGGGCAGTACCGGATCTCCGGGCTGCCGGTCGTCGATGAGGACAATGTGCTGGTCGGCATCATCACCAACCGCGACCTGCGCTTCGTCTCCCGCAAGGACTTCGCCACCACCACCGTCGGTGAGATCATGACCCGCGCACCGCTCATCACCGCCCCGGTCGGTGTGTCAGCCGAACGGGCCTTCGAACTGCTGGCCGAGAACAAGATCGAGAAGCTGCCGCTGGTCGACGACGCCAACGTCATCCGCGGTCTCATCACCGTCAAGGACTTCGTCAAGAGCGAGGAGTACCCGCTGGCGACGAAGGACGATGAGGGCCGGCTGCGCGTCGGCGCTGCCGTCGGCTTCTACGGCGACGCATACGATCGCGCCGGACTGCTGGCCGAAGCCGGCGTTGATGTGCTCGTCGTCGACACCGCCAACGGCCACGCCCGCGGAGTCACCGAGATGATCCGCGCCCTGAAGAAGGACCCGAAGTTCGCTAGCGTCCAGATCATCGGCGGCAATGTCGCCACCCGGATGGGCGCCCAGGCGCTCATCGACGCAGGAGCCGATGCCATCAAGGTCGGTGTGGGCCCTGGTTCGATCTGCACCACCCGGGTTGTCGCTGGTGTGGGCGTGCCGCAGGTGACCGCCATCCACCTGGCCCACCAGGCCGCCCGTGAAGCCGGCGTGCCGGTGATCGGCGACGGCGGACTGCAGTACTCCGGCGACATCGGCAAGGCGCTTGTCGCCGGTGCCGACTCCGTCATGGTCGGCTCCCTGCTCGCCGGATGCAACGAGAGTCCCGGTGAGCTCATCTTCGTCAACGGCAAGCAGTACAAGGCCTACCGCGGGATGGGCTCGCTCGGTGCGATGGCCCCGCGCAAGGGCGCCTCGTACTCCAAGGACCGCTATTTCCAAGCCGATGTGTCGACCGACACCGACCTCATCCCCGAAGGCGTCGAGGGCCGGGTCGCCTACCGCGGTGAGCTCAAGCAGGTCGCCTACCAGCTCACCGGCGGACTGCGGCAGACGATGTTCTACGTCGGCGCGCGTACGATCCCTGAGCTCAAGGAGAAGGGCCAGTTCGTCCGCCTCACTGCAGCCGGACTCAAGGAGAGCCACCCGCACGACATCCAGATGACGGTCGAGGCACCGAACTACACGGTGAAGTGACAGTGGCTGCTGCCGAGAAGCCGCAGGCGGCACCGGTGGATGGGCCTGCCCCGGCAGGGGAGCGCGCACCGTCGGTGTCCGAGCTGACAGCCAGTGCGCAGAACTACCTCAAGATCATCTGGAGCATCCAGGAATGGGATCCTGAGCGCGAGCCGGTTCAGCCCAGTGTCATCGCCGAGAAGGCCGGCCTGCGCATGTCGACGGTCTCCGATGCGATCAAACGCCTCGGCAGGCAGGGACTGGTGACCCACACCCGCTACGGCGCGGTGTCGCTGACCGAGGCCGGCCGGGCGCACGCGGTGCAGATGGTGCGCCGCCACCGGCTCATCGAGACCTTCCTCGTCCAGGTGCTCGGCTACGGCTGGGACGAAGTCCACGACGAGGCCGAAGTGCTCGAACACGCCGTCTCCGATGAGCTCGTCGACCGGATCTCAGCCCACCTCGGCAATCCCGACCGCGACCCGCACGGCGACCCGATCCCAGCCGCCGACGGTCAGGTCGCCACACCTCGGGCCCGGCAGCTCACCGACTGCGAACCCGGTGCCGACTACCGGCTAGAGCGGATCTCGGATGCCGATCCGGAGCTGCTGCAGTTCCTCGCCGAGCGGGGCATCGAGGTCGGCACGGTCTTCACACTCGCCGCAGGCGCACCCTATTCGGGCACGCTTGTGCTCGAACGAGAAGGCCAGCCGGCCCTCACCCTCGGGGCCGAGGCGGTTGCGGCGATGTGGGCCTCACAGCGCTGAGCGGACCCGGCGGCGCTTGAGCTGCCGGGCGATGACGCCCTGGCGCGGGCTGAAGAGATAGATGAGGGTGAAGACGAAGCCCTGGGCCAGCACGATCATGCCGCCCGACGCGGTGTCGGCGTAATAGCTGGTGTACAGGCCGATGAGCGAACAGCCGACCGAGATCGCCGGGGCGATGATGAGCATCATGCTCATCCGGTTCGTCAGCAGGTAGGCCGAGGCACCGGGGATGATGAGCATTGCGACGACGAGGACGACGCCGACGATCTGCAGCGTCGCCACTGCGGTGACCGCGAGCAGGGCGAGCATGACCGCGCCGATGAGACGCGGGCTCATGCCGATCGCATGCGCGTGCGTCGGGTCGAAGGCGTAGAGGGTGAAGTCGCGGCGCTTGAGGAGCACGACGAGCAGCACGGCGATCGTGAGGATGAGGATCTGGGTGAGGTCCTGCCGGGAGACGCCGAGGATGTTGCCGAAGATGATGTGCATGAGGTCCGTATCCGAAGGGGTGACGGACACGAGCACGATGCCCAGGGCGAACAGCGTGGTGAACACGATGCCGATCGCGGCATCCTCCTTGACCCGGGACGTGTCGCGCACCGCCCCGATGAGGATGACGGCCAGGAACCCGAACACGAGCGCGCCGATGGCGAACGGCAGGTCGAGGACATAGGCGAGCACAACCCCGGGCAGCACCGCATGGGAGACCGCGTCGCCCATGAGCGACCAGCCGATGAGCACCAGCCAGCACGACAGCAGCGCGCAGACGATCGAGACCATGACCGCGGCGATGAGCGCGCGGGTCATGAACTCATAGGACAGCGGGTCGGCGAGCAGGTGGATGATGTCCATCAGCGCTCACCATCCCAGTCGTCAGTGCCGCCTTCGCCGTCAGCTGGTGTCTCCTCGGTCCGGCGGGTGTCGGTCGGCCGGCCGAGCGGGTCGAGTCCGAAGGCCAGTGCGAGGTTCTGCGGGCGCAGCACCTCGGCAGGCGAGTCGTGCAGCAGCACACGGCGCATGAGCAGGATCGCCTCATCGGTCAGATCCGGCAGAGCGTGCAGGTCATGGGTGGACACGACGATCGTCGTCCCGGCATCGGCGGCTTCGCGCAGCACGCTCGAGATCATCTGCTCGGAGCGTTTGTCGACTCCGGCGAAGGGCTCATCGAGCAGCAGCACTGAGGCCTCCTGGGCCAGTCCCCGGGCGACGAAGGCGCGTTTGCGCTGCCCGCCGGAGAGCTGGCCGATCTGCCGGCCGGCCAGCTCGGTGAGCTCAACCCGGGCCAGTGCGGCCTCAACGGCATCCTGGTCGGCTCGCGTGAGCCGGCGGGTGATCCCGGTGCGCCCATAGCGGCCGGTGCCCACCACCTCGCGCACGGTGATCGGGAAGTCCCAGTCGACGATCTCGGCCTGCGGCACGTACCCGATGAGCCCGGCCCGCCGGGCCTTGGCAGGCGGCAGGCCGGCGATGCGCACGGAACCCGACTGCGGTTTGAGGCTGCCGACGATCGACTTGAACAGGGTGGACTTACCGGCGCCGTTCATGCCGACCAGACCGCAGATGCGGCCGCGCCCGATGACGGCACTCGCCTCGTCGAGAGCCAGCACGGAGCCATAGCGCACCGTGACGTTCCGGACCTCCAGGGCGGTGGACGCGCCGGATCCGGGCGGGTGTGCCGCAGGCTGGTGCGGGTGCCGGGAAGAGTTCATCGGTGTCCAGTCAAGCGCAGTCGGATGAACGACGCCAGTAAGGC
This sequence comes from Brevibacterium luteolum, assembly GCF_025147615.1. Taxonomy (NCBI): domain Bacteria; kingdom Bacillati; phylum Actinomycetota; class Actinomycetes; order Micrococcales; family Brevibacteriaceae; genus Brevibacterium; species Brevibacterium luteolum. The sequence continues at coordinate 16,264 of NZ_JALXPM010000015.1, forward strand.
TGTGGTGGCCGTCATGCACCTTGAGCCCCGGTCAGGGCATCGGCGATGGTCTCGGCATCGTGGGTGATGAGATCGAGGTAGGTCGGCACGGGGCCGTCTGAGGTGGTGAGCGAGTCGACGTAGAGGGTGCCGCCGAAGCTCGCGTCGGTGGCGTCGACGACCTGCTGCATCGCCTTGTCGTTGACCGTCGATTCGCAGAACACGGCCGGGACGTCATTTTCGCGCACGAACTCGATGGTCGAGGCGACCTGCTGCGGGGTGGCCTCGTGCTCAGCGTTGACCGGCCAGATGTACTTCTCAGTCAGACCGGCGTCGCGGGCGAGGTAGGAGAACGCCCCTTCGCAGGTGACGAGCGCACGCTGGTTCTCCGGCAGGGTCTCAAGCGTGTCGGTCAGCTTCGTCTCGACCTCGGTGAGCTTGGCAGTGTAGTCCTCGGCGTTGGCCTCGAAGTCCGCAGCGTGGTCGGGGTCGAGCTCCGAGAAGGCCGTCGCCATGTTCTCGACGTAGATCGCGGTGTTGGCAGGCGACATCCAGGCGTGCGGGTTCGGCTTGCCGGCGTCGGCGTCCTCGGTGATGTCGATCGGTTCGACGCCGTCGGTGAGCACGACGTGCTTCGTGCCGGCGACGTCGATGAACTGCTCGAACCACTTCTCCAGGCCCATGCCGTTCTCCATGACGAGATCGGCTTCCTCGGCGTGCCGGATGTCGCTGGGGGAGGGCTCATAGCCGTGGATCTCCGCGCCTTCCTTCGTGATCGACTCTACGCGCAGGTGCTCGCCTGCGACATTGGCGGCGATGTCCTTGAGCACGGTGAAGGTGGTGAGCACCAGCGGGCGGTCATCATCCGTACCCGAGGTGTCAGCCGGGCTGCAGGCCGACAGGGCCAGTGCGGCTGTGGTCACCAGGCCGGTGATGAGAAGGGGGATGCGCCAGGTGCGGCTCTGCGCGCGGGGTGTGCGCAGCTGTGAGAGGGGAGAACGAAATGCCATGGCATCACAATAGTTCCCCTCAGCGAATTTGCAAAGTTCGCCCATGCGAACTTTTTGATGTGCGCAAGTGAGCGCGGAGCGCTGCGGTCTCAGTCCTTCTTCGGCCGGCCGATGCCGCGGTAGTGCTGCAGCTGCTCTGGGGTGAGCCTGCGGAACAGCGCCTCCTGGGCGACCGAGGCGACGAGCACGCCGTCCTGGGTGGTGATGTCGCCGTTGTACAGGCCGCGACCGTAGGCGGCGGAGCGCGGGGCGTAGTCGCACAGCACCCAGTCGTTCATGTTCACCGGCCGGTGGAACCACAGCGAGTGATCGAGGCTGGAGCCGGACTTGAACTCCTCGGTGTTGAATGCGCCCAGGCCCGAGGAGATGTCGGACAGGTAGGTGAGTGCGCAGATGTGCAGCAGCTCGGAGTCGCCGAGGTCCTCGGTGCAGCGGGCCCAGAACCGGACCGGGTAGTCGGTGGTCTCGAAGGGCTGGTCGGTGCTGCGGGCTTCGAAGGAGAACATCCGCGGCATCGGCGAGGGGTCGCCGAACCGGATCTCCTGCTGGGCGGCTGCCGTCGGGCCCTGCAGGTCGGGGCTTTCGTTGCCGCGGGTGAAGTTGATGGCCATGTTGAAGATGACGTCGCCGTCCTGGGTGGCGACCACGCGGCGGGCGGAGTAGGAGCCGCCGTCGCGGTCGCGGAAGACCTGGAAGACCGTCGGCCGGGCGGCGTTGCCTGGGCGCAGGAAGTATCCGTGCAGGGAGTGGGGCTTGCGCTCTGCATCGACGGTCAGGGCCGCGGCGTGCACGGACTGCGCTGCGACCTGGCCGCCGTAGAGGGCGTAGGGCTCATCGAAGACGTAGCCGGCGCGGTAGATGTTCTTGTCGATCTTCTCCAGCTGCATGAGCTCGAGGAACGAGCCTTCGCCGGTTTCGCTGGGTGAGAAGAGCACATCGCTCACGGGATTCCTCCGATTCGGTCAGGACAGATGACGCCGTACCCTTCGATCCTAGCGACCCGGAGTCACTTGGCCTGCAGCCGTGCGGCAACCGGAGCAGTGGGCGTGGCCTCAGACGACTGGCCAGGACAACTGGTGGCTAGCGTCTTGGGCAAGGCGCCGGATGACGGGGTGGTCGAGTGGCAGCGATATTGCCGGCGCGATCGGGAATGCCGAATGAGCTGAAGAGAAGAGTACGACGTTCTTCCCTGGCATCATCGTCGAGTGCACGTACAAGCCGTCGAGCTCCAAGCTGAGCTCTGCGGAAAGCTCGTGAATTCCGCGCGCCCAGTTACGGCATGTCGATTTCGGTGCAGCGAACAGTGAGAACGAGGCACCATTGCGAGTCGGCCAGTTTCCCGTGAGGTCAAGCAACCGCAGATCGCGAGCCGGAAACCACGCGCTGAGGGCACGCAACGAACCGATGCGGATGCGTCGGCGTTCTTGGAATACTTCGGCAAAGGTGGTGACGGGATCCGTCGCACAGTAGGCGACGCCTACGCCGTGGTGATGCGAAGGAGGTGGGGGATGCGGATCCCAGCGCATGCTCTGCAACGGTCCGAAATCGCGAAAGCCGTTCCATGCGATTGGGTGCCGGCCACCTGCCGAGTGGATGCGGAACAGGGGCTGAGTGGAAGGGAGGTCGCGAAGATCCGCCGGCCGAATCGACAGATGCCCGGGCCGCTTGGGATTCTTCGCCATCATTCCCAGGAAAGCTCGTCGGCCAGTGAGGAGACAGCCGATGGTGGTCTGTCAGCTGCGAGCCATTCAGATGGGGTCTGCCCTTCGAGCGACTCAGCGGGCTGGGTCATGAACTCTTCGATGTCCACGGGAAGATAGTCCTCTGGAAGCGCCCTTATAACTTGTGACAGACCGGGGAGTGCGCGACCGTCGATGAACTGCCAGCGCGGAAAGAGGAGATCTCGGCGGCTCTGAGACGTGAACGCATAGAGATCACCGCTGGCGGCAAGGGCTCTGACATCAGCGGTGCCAAGGAGAAGCAGGCGGGCGACTTCGTCGACGGCCAGGGTGTTCCGTTCGGCGCGTTGCGCAGCCACGGCGCGGTTGGCCGCAATCTCGATATCGACATCGGCCAGCCCCTCAGGGATGAGGTCGACAGGGGTGAGACCTGTGTGCTCGGCTAGGAAGGCGCGTTCCTCCGCTGGCAGCGGTGCAGCAGGTTCGACCGTATCGGCGAGGACGGTCAGCACGTCGCTGACGGACACAGGCAGTTTCCGGGCCTCGATTGCCCGCTTGAGCCGATCCTCCCATTCGGATTCGGCGACCGGTCGTGGTGCGCTCATGCCACGATTCTACGCCGCTCGCGAGAGACCAGCCAGAGTTATCCACAGGCAGTTGGATTCAGCGCGGTCGCTTCCGAGCGCTACGCCACCCCCACACATTCCAGCGCAAAGTGGCGTCATCCGCCAGGACTGTTAGAGTGGCGGACAGACATGGGGTGCCTGGCGGGCCGGGCTGAGAACACACCCATCGAACCTGATCTGGATCATGCTGGCGAAGGGATTGTCGTGACACAGCAGCACCCATCTGCCGCCGCACAGTCGGCGGCCTCGATACCCGACCTCGCAGCGGCGGTGACCGCAGTGCGGGAGTCGAATCCGCTCGTCCAGTGCATCACGAACACCGTCGTGCAGCCGCTGAGCGCCAATGCGCTGCTGGCGATCGGCGCCTCACCGGCGATGATCAACCACGAAGCCGACGCCGCCCAGTTCGCCCGCATCTCCGACGGCCTGCTCATCAACTTCGGCACTGCCAGCTCACACAACTTCCTCGCCGCCGACGCCGCCATCACCGCCGCCCGTGAGACCGGCACCCCGTGGGTGCTCGATCCCGTCTCCTATGGTGTCATCGACTACCGCACCACCCGCATCAAGCAGGCCCTGACATGGCAGCCGACCGCCATCCGCGGCAACGCCTCTGAGATCGCAGCCCTGGCCGGCACCGGTGCCGGCGCCCGCGGCGTCGACTCCACCGACGAGGTCGAAGCCGCCCTCGAGGCTGCGATCCAGCTCTCCCACGCGCTCGGCTCTGTCGTCGCCGTCTCCGGAGAGGTCGACGCGATCGTCCACGCCGGTGAGCAGGTGCGCATCGCCCGGGTCTCCGGCGGTTCGGACTACATGCCGCTGGTCGTGGGCACCGGCTGCTCGCTCGGCGGAGTCGTCGCCGCCTACCTCGGCGCCCTGCCGGCCGACCCGTTCGCCGCGGTCGTCGCCGCCCACGCCCACTATGCGGCCGCTGGCACCCGCGCGGCCGGCACGAGCCGCGGGCCTGGCAGCTTCGCCGTCGAGTTCCTCGATGCCCTGCATTCCGTCACCGCCGCTGACATCACCGCCGTCGGCGTCAGTTACGACACCGTGGAGGTCACCGCATGAGCCACGATCGCCTCGCCGGCATCGACACCGCCCTGTACTTCATCACCGACACCGCCCAGTGCGCGTCCGCCGGCCGGTCGGTGGCCGAGACCGTCGCCGAGGCGGTGGCCGGCGGGGCGGGGATGGTCCAGATCCGGGACAAGGACATCACTGACGACGCCATGTACGACCTCACCTGCGAGGTGCTGCGGGCCGTCGACGAGGTGCTCGGCGATGCGAAGATCACCCGGCCGGTGCCGGTGTTCGTCAACGACCGCGTCGCCGTGGTCGAACAGCTCAACAGTGAAGGACACCTCGTGCACCTGCACGTCGGCCAGGACGACATGCCGTTTGCCGAAGTCCGCCAGCACATCGGCCAGGAGGCCCTGCTCGGGCTCTCGGCCACCACCCCGGATCAGTTCGCCGCCGCCCGCGAGGCCGGATCGGTCGACCTGCTCGGCGTCGGCCTGGCGTTTCCGACGACGACGAAGAAGAACGCCCGCGACGTCCTCGGACCCGGCAAGATCCGCGCACTCGCCGGCGAGGCCGGTCTGCCGGTCTTCGGCATCGGCGGCATCGACCTGGCAGGTGCTGCCAAGATGCACGGCACCGGAGTCGCTGGAATCTGCGTCGTCTCCGCCATCTGCACAGCCGCCGACCCGCGCGCAGCCGCTGCTGCGATCAAGGCCGCGTTCCTCACCGGCCAGACACCCGACACCGAGGACCGGACTGAGACGCACGACAACACCGGCTCCCACACTGCAGACGGAGGACGCTGAACAATGACTGCACCCGCATCCCGCCCGCCGGTTGCCTTGTCCATCGCCGGCACCGACCCGTCCGGCGGCGCTGGCATCCACGCTGACCTCAAAGCCTTCTGCGCCCGCGGCGTCTACGGCACCACCGCCATCACCGCCCTGGTGGCCCAGAACACCCACGGCGTCAGCGAGGTCTACGGCATCGACGAGGCCTTCGTCGAAGCCCAGCTGGCCAGCGTCCTCGATGATGTGCCCGTCGACGCGACGAAGACCGGGATGCTCGCCACCCGCAGCCTCGTCGAACTCGTCTGTCACACCGCCGATGAGAAGGACCTCGGCTACTTCGTCGTCGACCCCGTCATGGTCGCCACCTCCGGACACCGGCTGCTCGACGACGACGCAGTCGACTCCGTGCGCCGCCAGCTCATGCCGCGCGCGGACCTCATCACCCCGAACCTGCCCGAAGCCGCACTGCTGCTCGGCGAATCCGAACCAGAAGCCGCAAGCATCGAGCAGATGCGCGACCAGGCCGGCCGGCTGATCGAACACGGTGCCCGGGGCGTGCTGCTCAAAGGCGGCCACGGTGTCGACGACGAGGTCATCGACGTCCTCGCCCTGGCCGACGGCACTACCGCGGAGTTCACCCACACCCGCATCCGCACCCCGAACACCCACGGCACCGGCTGCACCCTCTCAGCGACGATCACCGCCGAGATGGCCGCCGCCCGCCACGCACAGGCGAGCGTCGCCTCGGGAACGGACACCACCGCCTCGGGAGCGGACGCCACCGTCTCGGGAGCGGACGCCACCGCCTCGGAAACCACCACTGCCTCGGAGACCATCACCGCAGCCGTCGAACGATCACTGGACTACCTTGCCCGTGCGCTCGCCTCGGCAGATCACTGGCAGCTGAGCCTCAACCCCGACGGCGCCCACGGGCCGGTCGACCACCTCGTCGACCTCACCGTCACGCGCTGAACCCGCCCGCCTCGAAGATCAGCGCCCGCCTGCAGCGTGAACCCTACGAAAGGACAGCCATGACCGACCGCAACCGCTTCGTCGCTGGCGAGCAGTCCCAGGCGATCTGGGATTCCGTCGCCGGCACCCTCGATGAGATCGAGAACCTGCCCTTCCTCGAGGCACTCGCCACCGGCGAACTGCCGGTGAAGACCTTCGTCAATTACATCCTGCAGGACGAGCTGTACCTCAACGGTTATGCCCGGGCGATGAGCCAGCTCGGTGTGCGCGCACCGAACCGCGAGGACACCCGCTTCTGGACGTTGGCCGCAGGCGAGGCCGTCACCGTCGAAGAGGAGATGCATGCTGCACTGCTGGCCGAGGAGCGATTCGCCTCGGCCCGCCGCCAGCTGACCGACGCAAACGGCCAGCCGCAGCCCTCGCCGACGACCCTGGGCTACACCTCCTACCTCATCGCCCAGGCCGCAACCGCTGCGTACCCGGTCGGTGTGGCCGCAGTGCTGCCGTGCTTCTGGGTCTACGCCCACATGGGCAAGGTGCTCACCGAACGCGTCGGCGACGCCATGGATACGCACCCGTACCGTGCCTGGATCGAAACCTACGACAGCCCCGAGTTCGATGAATCGGTCGACGGTGCCGTTGCGATCCTCGAACGCGAGATGGCTGCAGCCGATGAGCCCACCCGGCAGGCGATGATGGCCGCATTCGCGCAGGCCACCGTGTACGAACTGCACTTCTGGGCCTCCGCCCACGTCTTCCAGTCCTGGGACGTCGCCGCACTCGGCGAACCGGCAGTCGAGGCCGCGCTATCCTGAGCGGATGACGGCGATGAGCGACACCCCCGAGACCAGCCCAGCCAGCACCTCCCAGGACAGCGCTGGTGAGGCCGACCCCGGGCGGGTCGTCATCGGCGGATCCAGCGGCTTCATCGGCCGCCACCTCGTCGCCAAGTACCGGTCCGAAGGCCGGGAGGTCGTCACGATCTCCCGGTTCAACGCCGACCTCACCTGGGATGACGCAGGCGGCATCGCCGCCGCCGTCGACGGGGCGGGCCTCGTCATCGGGCTGGCAGGCAAGAGTGTCGGATGCCGCTACACCGCGAAGAACCGGGAGGAGATCTTCACCTCCCGGCTGTCCACCACCACAGCCCTGTCCGATGCGATCGGCGCAGCGGACAACCCGCCGCCGCTATGGATCAACGCCTCGACCGCGACGATCTATCGGCATGCCGATGACCGGCCGATGACCGAATCCGGCGGCGAGATCGGCGAAGGCTTCTCCGTCGACGTGGCCCGCGCCTGGGAGCGCGCGCTCTTCACAGCCGACCTGCCGGCCACTCGCCGGGTCGCCCTGCGCACTGCGATCGTGCTTGGCCACGACACCTCCGAGGCCGCGACCGGTTCAGGTGCCGGCAGCCGCAACGGCGCCCTCGGCCCGCTCATCAATCTAGCCCGCATCGGCCTCGGCGGCGCCCAGTACGACGGCCGCTGGCCGGCCACACCTGGCCGCAAACGCGCCGGCACCGCACACACCTACGGCACACCTGGAGCCCGGCAGCGGTTCAGCTGGATCCACCTCGACGACGTCGCCGGCATCATCGACTTCCTCGAAGCCCACCCCGGGCTCGACGGGCCCATCAACGCCGCGGCCCCGAACCCCTCGGACAACCTCGGGTTCATGGCAGCGATCCGGTCCGCGACCGGCATGCCGGGCGGTCTGCCGGTGGCCCGCTGGATGCTCGAGATCGGCGCGATCGCGATCCGCACCGAGACCGAACTCGTCCTCAAGAGCCGCTGGGTGCTGCCCGAACGCCTCCAGGCGGCCGGCTATGAGTTCGCCTACCCGGACCTGGAGCCCGCCGTCGACGACGCCGTCAACGGCTGACCGCGCCGGCCGGGCGAGGGAAGCTGTCAGGCCGGAAAGTCAGCACCAGGGGAGTGCCCGGCTCAGAGGGCGAGGATGAGCACGCCGAGGATGCTGAGCACGCTGGCCGAGACGATGTCGAGGACCATATCGGCTTTCGGGGTGCGCAGCAGCGATGACACCAGGTCGGCGACGAGCACGAGACCGGCGGCGTAGAGGCCCAGGCAGCCGACGATCGTGCCGACGACGATCGCATAGTCGACCAGCGTCGGGTCAGCCGGGATGAACGTCGGCAGCACCGCGAGGAAGAACAGCCCGGACTTCGGGTTCGTCAGCGCGGTGAACAGGCCGGTCGTGAAGCTTGAGAGCGCCGTCGGTGTGCGCAGGGAGGCGTTGACCGCGGCCAGGTCGAGGGAACCAGTGCTCGCCTCCACCGCGCCCGAGGCGGTGGCTGCGGTGAGCACGCCGCCGCGGCTGCGTGCCCGGCGGGTGGCCCACCAGCCGCGCAGCAGCGGGTAGGCGGCTTTCGCGCCGAGTAAGAGCAGGTAGATGCCGCCGACGGTCTTGACCGCGGCGAGCAGGGCCGGTTCGCGCTGCATGATCGCAGCGACTCCGGTGATCGCCAGCACCGCCCACACGAGTGCCCCAAGCGCAGTCCCCGTTGTGCAGAAGAGGCCCGCCCGCCGGCGCAGGGCGCCGTAGCGGAGGACGAGCATGGTCTCGGGACCTGGCGTCACGGAGATGCCGACCGAGGCGGCGAAGAGCGCGCCGAACACGGTGAGAGTCACGAGAACCTCCTCTGAACAACGGGGACTGCATCCTTTGTGAGCGCCGGCCATGCACTCCTACATGCAGTGCCGACAGGAACATTGTGGAACCCGCAATCATCAGGCACAAGCAGAGAAACGCTGATAACCATTCGGTTTTGCCTACATGTCGGTTAGGCTGTGCGCATGCGCTCCTGGGACCTCAACCGGCTCCGCATCTGGCGGGCCGTCGTCACCGCCGGATCCGTCGTCGAGGCCGCCGCCAACCTCGGCTACCGGCCGGCGACGATCAGCCAGCACATCGCCACCCTCCAGCAGTCGACCGGCCTGGAGCTCTACCGGCGGGCCGGGCGCGGCATCGAGATCACCGAGGCCGGCCGCAAACTTGCCGAGGAGGCGGCCAAGATCCTCGACCAGGTCCGCCGGCTCGACGGCACCGTCGATGACATGACCTCCTCACCGGACCCGCGCATCGTGTTCTCCGGGTTCACCTCCTTCCACGAGACCCTGCTGCCACCGGTCGTCGACTCCGTTGTGCGGACCTTCCCGACGATCCGCTTCGAGATACTCGACAATGAGCGCGACTCCGCACCCTCCCCGCGGCTGCCGGACATCGAGATCCGCAGCGAGGCCGGCTTCGCCACCGCCACCGAGCTGCCCGGCACCATTCGCACGCCGCTGTTCGACGACGAGTTCCACCTCGTCGTGCCCACCAGCCACCACCTCGCCGACGCCGGCGAGGTGCCGCTGGCCGAGATCGCCGAGGAGCGCTGGATCGACGCCGAATCCCGCGCCACAGCCGGGATGAGCGCGATCCGGCACGCCTGTGCCGCTGCCGGCATCTCCCCGCGGGTCATCGCCCGCTCCGAAGGCCACTACGCAGCGCTCGCCCTCGTCGCCGCCGGCCACGGCATCACCCTGCTTCCGGCCCTGGCTCTGCTCAGCCTGCCGGCCGGGCTCACGAGTGTGGCACTGACCCACCCGGTGCCCTCCCGTCGGGTGTGCATGCATGTCGTCGAGCAGTCCGCCCACCTGCCGCACATCAGCTTCACCGCCGATGAGATCATCGCCCAGGCTGAGGGCTTCGGACTCGTCTGACAGAACGCCGCCGTGTGCCAGGACGGTGACACCGACGTCACCGCGGTGACGCAGACGGCGGTCACGCTGGAGGCATGAGACTGACCACCTGCCTGCTCGCCGTCACCGCGATCGCCTGCCTCGCCGGCTCGCTGACGATGCCGGTGCTGCGCTATGCGAACCGGGACTTCGCCCGCCACGACATCTTCATCGCCACCGGTGAGGCCCCGGCTCTGCCGCTGCTGGCCGTGCCGGTCTTCTTCATGGCCGCCGTCGTCATCGTCGCTGCGCTCTCCGGTGCGCACACGCGGGAGGCCGGGGCATTCGGTCTCGCCGCGGGCGCCTTCCAGCTCCTCGGCGTCGGCGAAACGATCCGCGTGCGGCGCGACCACGTCATCATGTGGGACGGCATCGCGCCCAACGGGGAGCCGATCGGCAGCACCGAGCAGCCTGAGCTCGGGTGGGGGCTGGCGTTTGCTGCGGCGGCCGGTTTCGCTCTTGTTGCCGCTGGCATTGTGCAGATCGAAGAGCACCGCTACCGCGCGCCTGAGCAGCGCCACGGGCCGTGACCGCGCGACCGAGGCGGTGCCCGCCTGCGCCTGTGTCGGAACCGGCACAGCGGCGTCACCACCGGCACGCTGAGTCATCAGAGACTGGAGATATGAGAACGACAACCCGCGTCCTGACCGCCGTGACGGTCGCACTGTTCGCTGCGGCCTTCTGGGTGCCGGTGTTGCGCTTCACCGACCGCAGATTCAGCTCCGATGACATCGGCCTCATCTCCGCAGCGACAGCCGGTGAGCTCTCACCGCTGATCTTCGCCGGCATCCTCGCCGCCGTGGTCCTGTGCTTCTGCGCTTTCACCGGCATGCTGCCGCGGGCCAGCGGCTGGATCGGGCTCGCCGGCTGCGTGTGCATTGCCGCCGGGGCGGTTTCGGTGGTGTCGAATCTGTGGACGTTCGGCATCCTGTGGGACGGCGTCACTGCTGACGGGATGCCCACCGGCGGGCTGATCCTGCCTGCGCCCTGGTGGGGCACGGCACTCATCGCCGCAGCCACGCTGACCCTGGCACTCGCCTCGGTTCTGCAGCTGGTGACAGCCCATCGCAGCCGGCGCGCCCAGGCTCAGCGTGCCGACCCGGCACCGGCAGGGGAGGAGGACGGATCATGATCATCGCCTCACGTGTGCTCTCCATCGCCGCGCTCGTGCTGCTGGCAGCCACGATCCCAGTGCCCGTGCTGCGCGTCGAGGACGCGCACTACGACGACCTCGCCGTCAACGTCATCACCGCCGTCGGCCTCTCACCGGTGGCCGCGCTGCTCGCACCCGGCATCCTCATCGCCGTGCTCATGGTCATCCAGTCCTTCGCCGGCTGGCGGCCCGGCATCTGGGCCTGGATCGGCTACATCGGAACGCTCTTCCTGACTGTCGGGGCGTTCGGGGCCTTCACCGGGGACAACCGGCCCTCGCTCATGTGGGACGGCGTCGACGATCAGGGCCGGCCGACCGGCGGCATGGAAGTCCCCGAACCCTGGCTCGGCCTGCTGCTCATCGTGTGCGCGGCAGGAGTGCTCGCCCATGTCGCGACCCTGCAGCTGCTCGCTGCCCGGCAGGCACCACCTGCCGCTGCGAACCCGGATCCGGCATGAGGGAGAACGCCCGCCTGTGCGCGATCGCCGCACCCCTGCTGCTCGGCCTCACCATCGGCTTCCCGGTCTACGAGTCAGTCGAACCCGGTTTCGCCATGCTCAACTCCAACGTCCTCCAGGCCGCTGACCGTTCGATGGCCACATGGCTCCTGCGGCCGGGAACAGCCATCAGCGTCCTCATGGCCATCCAATCGCTCACCGGGTGGCATCCGCGCGTATGGGGATGGATCGGCCTGGCCGGCAGTGCCTGCCTGTTCACCGGCGCCGTCGGCGTCGTAACCGCCGAATGGCCGCACATCATGTACGACCACATCATCGACGGCGAGCTCGTGCCCCACGGTCCGGTCCAAGCTGAGCCGTCATGGGGTCTGCTGCTCGTCCTCGCCGCAGCCGTCTCGCTGGCCGTCGCCTCGATCCTGCAGCTCGTCATTGGCAGGCGCCGCACTGAGCACGCGCACTGGCTTCCGCCAGCTCACGCCACCGCACCGCGGGCCCGGCCAACGAGAGCACTCACCAGCGCGGCGACTTCACCGGTTGCCTCGGCCCAGCTCCAGCCTGGCACCCCGTGCCCGAGGTATTCCTCCCGTGCCCGTGCCAGCAGCCTGCGCTGGTGCTTGGGCAGGGACGCGGCCACCGCCTCGGCGGCGGCATCTTTCGACACGATCCGGCCGGTCTCGGCGGTGACGACGATGCGCGCCAGGGTCAGCAGCGCATTGCGCTCATCCCCAGCGGCCTCAGCTGCCACGGCCGGTGCGAGGTCGGCGGCGGTGCGGCGCAGCAGTCCATCGGGCACCGGCGGCAGCAGCTCAGCAAGCGGGCGCCCGCGCAGCACTCGGTGATGGGCGGCTGCCGTCGCGGCGAGGATGATGAGATCCGCATCCGGCGTGGGCGCGGGGAGCAGGCCGTCCGCGATTTCGGCGCGCAGCCATTCGCCGTACTGGAAGTCGATGACCGGTGCGCTCGCCCAGGAGTCTGTCTCCGGGCGGACGATGCTCGTGAGCTCAATCGGCCTGCGAGCCGCCGCCTCGGGAAAGGAATCGGCATGCCCGGACCAGCCGGACGTCTCCAGCAGCACCGCGACGAGGTCGCGGCGTTCGGACGCGGTGAGGGAGCGCGCTGTGATGACGAGGAGGTCGATATCGCTGCCGGGGCACAGCCCGGTGCTGGTCGCCGAACCGTACAGGTACACGCCGAGCACTCCACCGGGATCGGCGGCATCGAGGTGGTCGAGCGCAGCAGCGGGCACACAGTCCATGCCCCAACGGTAGTGGCCAGCGGCAGCAGGTGGCGGCTGTTACACTTGGCTGCCCACGGCACCATTGTGAGTGAGGAGACACGTCGTGCTCATCTACCAGCGTTCATCGCGCCCCGGCCTGCGCTGACGCTGCTGCTGCCGTGATTCCGGCTCCGCCGTCAGCGACTCAGCTGACGAACTCTGGAGCCCCATGTCCATCATTCACCGCCCTTCCGCCGTCCTGACGGATCTCTCCTTCGCCTGGCCTGACGCCACCCCGGTGTTCTGTGGTCTCACCGCCGCCTTCAACTCCGGGCGCACCGGCCGGCGGCACAGTCACATCCACCGGCACCGTCGGCTGGCTGCCGCAGAACCTCACCCTGCGTCCGTTCATGACGGTCGCCGAACTGCTCGGCATCGACAGGCAGCTCACAGCGCTGCGCGCGATCGAATCCGGCTCAGTCGCCGTCGAAGACTTCGAGGCCGTAGGCGCGGACTGGGACATCGACTCCCGCGCCCGTGCCGCCCTCGACAGCGCAGGACTGGTCTCCCTCAGCCTCGACCGCCCGGTCGGCACACTGTCGGGCGGAGAGACCGTGCTCACCGCCCTCACCGGACTGCGGTTGGCCGGTGACAGCGTCGTCCTGCTCGACGAACCGACGAACAACCTTGACCGCGGCGCCCGCCAGCGGCTCTACGACACGATCACCGCGTGGACAGGGGCGCTCATCGTCGTCAGCCACGACGTCACGCTCTTAGAGCTCATGGATGAGACCGCCGAGCTCTACAACGGGTCGCTGTCGGTCGTGGGCGGCCCCTACAGCGCCTACCGTGCCCAGCATGAGGCTGAACAGGAAGCGGCTGCCCAGGCGTTGCGCACCGCCGAACAGCAGCTGCGTCGCGAGCAGCGACAGCGGATCGAGGCGCAGACGAGGCTCGCCCGCCGGCAGCGCTATGCGCGCACCGACTTCGAGAACAAGCGCAAACCGAAGATCATCATGAACCAGCGCAAAGCCGAAGCGCAGGTCTCAGCGGGCAAGCTGCGCGGCGAACTCGATGCCAAGGTCTCAGCCGCGCAGGAGTCAGCCGATGAGCAGTCCGAGCGGATCCGCAGCGATAACCGGATCATCATCGACCTGCCCGACCCCCACCTCCACAGCGGACGCCGGCTCGCCGAACTGCGCAGCGCCACCGGCACCTCGGTTCTGGTGCAGGGCCGGCAGTAGATCGCCCTGACCGGCGCCAACGGGGTCGGCAAGACCCAACTGGTGACCTCCCTGCTGCACCCGCTGAGCAGCGACAGCCCGACGACCCCGCAGGTTGAGGCGATCGCCCACACCAGCCGGATCGGACTGCTGCCGCAGCGCCTTGACCACCTCGCTCATGACAGGAGCATCCTCGACACCGTCGCAGCGGCTGTGCCGGGGACTCCACCCGGCCAGCTGCGCAACCGCTTAGCCCGGTTCCAGTTCAGAGCCGAGACCGTCCACCGGCTGCTCGGCGACCTCTCCGGAGGCGAACGATTCCGAGTCGCGCTCGCAGCCCTGCTGGCAGATCCACCGCACCAGCTGCTGGTGCTCGACGAGCCGAAGAAGCTCAAGGGGGATACCAGTTGCTTGCGCTTCCAGTCTACAGCCTACGGCCTGGCAGCGTAGTAGCTCCGGGCGGCAATGCGCAGAGAACGAGTGCCGTTGTCGGCCAAACGGGCCAGCGTTAAGTACTTCGTCCCGCCACCCTGTCATTTGCATCAGCGACGAGTCCAGCCATGCCAGCAATGTGTCTTTCGCCCGAGTGGGAGTATTCCTGTTAGGAGGCCGCCTCGCCCTCAGTGAAGGATCGCAAGGAGACGGATGTACCCGCAGGACGTGCCCCCAGGGCGCTGCCTCCGCTCGTGTCGAGCATTGTGCCTGTGATCCGTCGAGAACGGCTTGAAAGCAGGAAGGCAACAGCTTCGGCGACGTCGTCGGGGGGGAAGCCACATCGCCCAGGACAGAGAAACTTCCCATGTATTCCCTGATTTCTGGCTCGCTGAACGCCGGGTGTCCATTGTCGGTGAATCCCGGGATCACGGCGTTGATGCGAATATTCTTCGAAGCGAGCACTTCTGCGGCGTGCCGGGTAAAGGCTTCTACGGCCGCCTTGGAGATGGCGTATACAATATCTCCGGGGTTTGAGAAATGCACCCCAGCCGATGATACGTTCACAATGCTTCCGCCGCTCTCCATTCGCAGTGAGAGTTGTTGGGTCAGGAAGAATGGTGCGCGCGTGTTGAGTGCCATGTAATGGTCGAATTTCTCGACGCTTGCTTGCTCGAGTGACGGTCCGAGCAGCGCCGCGGCATTGTTGACGATTCCGACTAGCTCCGAGCCTTGGCTATCTCCGAGCAGAGTGTCGATCTCAGAAATGACTTGCTCGATGTCAGCCGCGTTTGCAAGGTCAGCCCGAACCGGCCAGCACTTTCGGCCCTGTGCGGCGGCGTACTCGGCGAGCGCTGTGACTGCGCTGAGATTCTCGGCGTAGTGGGCGATGACATGGTATCCCTCGCGGAGGAGTAGGCGGGTTGTCGCTGTACCGATGCCGCCTGATGCGCCTGTCACGAGGACGATTGGGGATGAATTCATAGCTGCTCCTCGTGCTCCAAGGCGTGCGTGGGCACCATGAGTTGGATCATTGATCGTGCTGTTTGTGAAAGCTCGTTTGGAGCTTCATGCCACAAGTTCTTGGTTCGGCAGTAGTCCATCGTGCCCATGCCGGCGGTAACGATGAGCCAGGCCGCCTCGCGTGATTCAACGTGATCTCGGAGTTTGCCGTGTTCGCGGGCAGTCTCAAGCAGGACGCTGAGGTAGGACCTCCATGTCCGGAAGGGGTCGAGTCGGCGTTCGGGGAAGAATCGCCGCGCCCCAGAGGCGAGGCACACACCCGCTCGGACGATGGGGTCATCGGCCAGGTTCTCGGCTACTAGTCGAAAGGCGAACGGAATAGCTTCGAGCGCTGGGACATCTTGTTGAGCGATGTCATTCTGGATTGCGTGCATGCGGGACCGTTCATGATCGAGAATGGCTGAGCCTATATCGTGAACGGTAGGGAAGGCGCTCAGCACAGCTTGGAGAGAAACCCCGGCGTGGGTAGCTATGTCGGGCATACTTACCTCGGGAAACGAATGCTCGACAAATAGATCGGCGGCGGCATGTAGAACGTTTCCGCCGACCTGGTCGTAGCAAGCCGTCATACCTCTGCTCCTTGATTAGAAGTGAATCCCGGCTCCACGTACGCAAGGTCCGCACGGATCCGGGCAGCTTCCTCGATCGTTGATTCAGTCCTGAGAGAGTGGGTCCGGCGTTCCCCGCGTACAAGCAATTGATCACGCACAACTCGCGTCCGGCTACGAAGAGCGCAGGGTAAGGCTCGTGGAGAGTTGTCCAGATCGATCGTCATCGACCGCAGCCAGAGCTCACCTCGCCGAGCAGACTCGTCGACGCGGCGATAGATCGCTGCCTGTGTTACCTGCCCCATCGTGACGAGCAAGTCGACGACGCTGATGGCGGGCGAGAATGCCGCTTCGATGTCGGTTGTGTTGGGCATGCTCTCCGAGGCAAACCGATGTGAAGCGTCGAGTCGATCCCTGTCGGAGGTTTCCCTGAGGTAGGTCTCGGCATGCACGTGGCGAAATCCCTCGGAATATACCGTGGCTTCCTGCTGAAGCGCAGATATAGACGATGGGATCTCTTCTGGGGAGAATAGCGTAAGCCGGGTGCGCATCCCCCCGACGACGCTGTCCAAGGCCAGCTCGGCATGCCCTGGAAATCCTTGGATACTCAGCTGCAAAGGGATGTGAGTAGGAAGGAGTGCATCATGCAGACGTATGAGGCACCGGCGATCGTCGAGGCAGGCGAGTTCAGTGAGCTGACTCGCGGCGTCATCGGCGTCCGTCATGAGGCCGTTGGATACTTCTTCGGCTGACAACGATGAGCCTCGGCAACACCAGGTCTTCTGGGTCACAGTCGCGGGGCAGGCGGTAGCCGCCACAGACGCCAGGCTCCTCGCCGAACTAGCGGGGGCTACCGAGGACTAAGACATCTTGGCGACCTGGGCGATATCTCCTCAAGGCCCATACCCATTCGGCCTTCAACCGCCCTGGAAGAACGTGCATCTCGTACCGCCCGGGCACTTCCTCACATTTCACACTGACGGAACGCACCCGTCCGTCGAGCAGCATTGGTACCCTCCGTCGCCTGATCGCGACGCCCGAGAATCGAGAGCCCGACTCCGCGACCGCATGATCGAAGCGGTGAGAGTCCGCGTTGAACGAGCCGACGCCCTCTCCTGCGACGCCTCGGGAGGTATCGATTCAAGTATCATCCTGGCGCTTGCGTCGCATGAACGCAATGACATAACAGCGTTCACCACCGGCCCCGCAGCTCTGTTCGATGAAGAAACTAGCTGTACTTCCCCGTGAGGTTGTGGACGCAACGGCCATCGAGCACTGGACGACTGCCGGGCCGAATGCGTTCCCACAGGTGTTCGACCGCATTGACGAAACACTCACGAGAACCGACCTCCCGTTCGCCGGAGAAGCGGTCAAGATGCGGAGCCGGTTCATCTCATCGGCAGTAAGCGCTGCAACTTCGGGTGCCGTCACGACCCATCTCACCGGTCGCTTCGGCGACGAGCTGTTCTCCAGCGGTATCGCGCACCTACGCGACCTCGGCCTCCGACGGCCAGCAGAGGTCAGGAGACGCGTCGAACTCCTCCAGTGGCATTCGAACTAGAGGTCGGCTTCGTGAGCGACAAGGAACTGCGGCATGGGTGGGCGTTGGAGAAAAAAAGATGCTTATCCCTCACGCCCCCTGTTCTCTGTCGTGACGCTGGAACGCGGCGGCATGAGGAATACCGTGTCGCGAATGCTGGCCCGTTCTCAGCCGCATTTACACATTGCAACGACGCTTTTGGGGGCCGTGAAGCGCAGGGGCCCCAGATGTTGCCATGGCTTTAACAGCATCCGTTGCCACGCTGCCCCGGGGAACGGCAGTCCGAGCGATCACTTCAACCACCGATACGTCTTCGACAACCCAACGAAATTCGCTGGGTTCCCGGCCGGCCGCGACCGCCCCCGCCGTCTTAACGCTCATCGCACACATAGGCCAACGAGGCGTTGCATCCGATCGCCCCATCCAGCTCAAACTCGACCTGGAAGACCCGACAGACTTGGTCTTTCAGCTTGACCGTCTTCGCTTCGACAACCCAGCAACAAAGCCGATGCTCCACCGACTGCAATACGCCTGGGTGTAAGGGGTAGAACGTCGCGGACCGCATCCAGATATTGGTCGTAGCGGTCCGTTCCGTGCCATCGATAGAATAGATCAGAACCTGAGCCGCCTGGGCCGCGAGTCGCAGGAAGTCGGGGTAGCTGACCTCACATCCAGGGCAAGAATAGATCAGCGGGGCCCGGTTCTTCGATTCTCTCTGCTCAACATGCCGTGACACCATTCGCCGCGTCGTCCTATCCAGACTCAAGACTGAAGAAGTGAACTTGCACTCCGGCCTCGGTACTGAATAGGTTCCCGCAGCAAGTGATATGCTACGTTGATCGACATCGGTCGGGGGAATATTGGAATCAACGCGGAACGACGCACTAAACGTCATGTTCCCAAATTTACCCTTTGTACTCAGCGCGCCGGAAGTAAGTCCTGCCGACCAGCTGCCCGCAATTTCGGCACGAACGCTCACAGGCTTTGCGCCAGCACGGACCATGAGCCGCGACAACTCCAGGCGGGCTCCTTGCGTGGCCGTGGCCTTAAAATCTGGACAGAACAAGTCAGTGAGGCCTAGATGTATGAGGTCATGACGTTGTCTACACGTTCGTGGACTCGGCTGGCCGGTGGCTGATCTGCACAGGCGGTATGAGGCCGATGATAGTTGTAGTGATGGACCCACACCCCGACCGCCTTCCGGCGGGCCTGCTCGGACTCATAGACGCGCGCATAGAGGCACTCCTCGGCAAGCAGCCGCTGGTAGCGTTCGACCTTCCCGTTATGCCGCGGCGTGTACACACGTGTGCGCTGATGCCGCGAGGCGTGCGACTGCACGGCCGCCACGAACCGTGAGGCCCGGTAGTTCGCCCCGTTGTCCGTCACGACTCGGATGAGTCGGGTGATGCCGTGGGCGGCGAAGTACGCGCGAGCCCGGGCGAAGAACCCGATCGTGGTCTGTGCTGTCTCGTCCTCGAGGGCTTCGGTGTAGGCCAGCCGGGAGTACCCGTCAATGGCTGAGTGCAGGTAGGTGTAGCCGACGCGCTGCTTGTGCGCGCGCTTGGACGCCAGCGCTTTGCTGCTGCCGCGTCCGTGCGCCCACCAGCCGCCCCCGTCGGGGATCTTCCCGACCTTCTTCACGTCCATGTGGAGCATGTGGCCGGGGAACCTGGCGGTGATCGTCCCGACTGTCCGGTTGTTCTCTCCTGTCGGGT
Organism: Brevibacterium luteolum; assembly: GCF_025147615.1. Classification (NCBI taxonomy): domain Bacteria; kingdom Bacillati; phylum Actinomycetota; class Actinomycetes; order Micrococcales; family Brevibacteriaceae; genus Brevibacterium; species Brevibacterium luteolum. The sequence continues at coordinate 35,395 of NZ_JALXPM010000015.1, forward strand.
CGAGGTCGCGACGACGGTTGATCCCGAGCCGCTTCAGCCAGCGGGACACTGTGCGCAGGCAGCAGTGATGGCCGAGCCGGGCCAGTTCGTGGTGGATGCGCCGTGCTGACCATTTGTGATCGCGACGCCAGCGGTCGATCAGCTCCAGCACCTCGAGGGGGATTCGCGTGGGGCGGCCTGTTGGCGCGCTGGGGCGGTCCTCAAGCCCGTCGGTGCCTTCGGCTCGGTAGCGTGCGACCCATTTCGTGAGTGTGGAGCGAGCGATGCCGGCTTCCGTTGCGACGTGAGCGATGGGCCGGCCACCTGCGAGGACGCGGGTGACGAGGCGGTGTCTTCCTTCCGGGGTCAGCGGGGCGTTAGCGTGGGTCATCGGAACGGGTCTCTTTCTGCTGGATGGTTGCTTAGACACCACCCATCGTGCAGTCCAGGGGCCCGTTCCTTCATCCCCGGTCGGTGACTACAACGTCATGACCCACAACACCTAGAGGGCTCAGCGACAGCATCGCAGGCGTCCTCGCGGCAGCGGCATCTGGTCAACGGTGCGCAGCCGCTGCGGCCCGGTTCGGTCTCAACGGCACCCCGGCTGCGATCGAGTACGTCGGCTGCGAGATCATCCCGCGGGTGCGTGCGCTCGAAGCCGACCTCGCCCGAGCCCGTGGCGTCGAGTTGCAGGCAGGCCCGCAGCCGGCGGCGGCGATTGCGTGGGGTGATGCGACAGACAGCAGACCGAAATCCGGCGCGCAGGGGCCGGAACCGTAGAGGTTTCGGTCCCCAAAGCTTCGCTGCTCTCCGGCGTCAGCCGACGGGTACGCGCACCGGCGGTTCGAGGGGCTGCCGTTGAGAAGGACAATGCGCGGCATGGGTTCCGGCCTTTCGCCACGGGGACGGGCTGACCGTTCACACGCTCAAGCGCACCGCGGGCAGGCGCGCTTCTGACCGTCATGTCATCGCCTGTCATATGACGTCACGTCCAGGCAGCCGGCAGCCCTCAGCCGAGGCGCTTGAGGTCGTGGGCGCTGACGCCGCCGACGCTGACCCCGCACATCGCCCGGCACACCCACAGCGAGCGGGCGGCGTCGCCGAAAGCCTTCTGCGTGCCCTTATAGGCAGAGCGAAGGTACCAGAACATGTTCTCCAGCTCGCGGACGACCGTTGCGCCCATGCCGTAGGCGGCTTCGATTTCGGCGTGATGACACAGCCGGTGGGCGAACTCGCGCAGCCACTGTGCCTGCTCTTCACCGGTGGGCCGGGGGATCTCATACAGCCGGTTCCACAGGACCGGGGCGACCATATAGGCCGTCGGGCCGGTCAGCGGCTGCGGGTCGATCGCCTTCCAGGTGGCTACCCCGCTGAGGTCCGGGTGGCCGGCGAGGATGTTGTAGTAGTGAAGGTCGGCGTGCAGCAGCCAGTGCTCATCGGAGGATGCCAGCTTCTCCATCCACATCCGGGCGCTGTCGAGCACCTGATAGTCCTGGGCGGAGAATTCCGGGAAGTCGCGCACGAGCGCGCAGTCGGCCTGGAAGGTCTCCAGCCATTTCGCGGCGATGTCCTGCACGCGCACGAACCCCGGCACGCCGGGGACCTTGAGCGCGCGGACGAGCTGGCCCCAGATCGGCGGCACGCTGCCCAGCGGCTCGGTCGAGAGGTTGACGGTGGTGCGCAGCCGCTCCTGCAGCGTCGCCCGGAACGAGCTGTCCTGTTCGAACACGCGCACCGCACCGTGGCCCTGCCAGGCCTGCAGGGCCTCGAGGACCTGCCGGTGGACCTGCGGGTTGGCGGTGTTGGGGGCGGCGAAGCGGATGATCGCCTGATAGTTCTCCTGTGTCAGCACGGGGATGACAAGGCTCTCAGCTCCAGCCCATGGCGAACCGGGCACCGGGTCGCGGGTGAGATTCCACCGGTCGAGCAGCTCGATGAGCATGAAGTCCAGCGCCTGCGCCCACGCGCTGGCGTATTCGGCGCCGATCACCTCAGCAGCCGAATTGAACAGCACAGCAGGTACGCGCATCGTCATCCTTCCGTTGTCGGCGTGGCGGTGGCAGGGTCGGTGATGTCGAAGCGCAGCGTCTGCAGCTGCCCGAGCTGTGCGCGGGCTGAAGCTGACTGCCACAGGCTCGCCAGCCCCAAGCGCGGGGCCTGCACATCGTCACCGAAGAGCGGCTGGATCCGCGTGATGAGCGCATCCTCATAGGCGGATCCGGCCGTCTCTGCTCCGGCGCTGGCCGGATCTGGGTCGATCTGCCAGGCCGGCCGATTCTCCGCTGCCGGGTGGCCGGCATCGGCCAGCCGCTCATTGGCCAGGTCGGCTGCGACATCGAGTTCGGTGATCCGGGTGCGCATCATCTGGCGGGCGGGCGCGTCAGCGGGGATGAGCACGGCGGTGCGCTCGTAGGCGTACGAGCCCTGATAGCAGGCCTCGGCGAAGGCGGTCAGCGCCTGCTGCTGCGGATCGGAGTCCTCGTCCTCGCCGGCCGGGGTATCGCTGCCGTCGCTCGGCGCGGCACCGGCGTTGGTGTCCGGCCGGTCGGCCGGCACAGCGCGGATCGTCTCCAGCAGCGCCTCAGCCCGGTCATCGCCGGCCTGCTGTAGGTGCAGCACCGCACCGACAGCGACATCGGCCAGCACCGCGCGCATCGAGTCGAGGTCATCGAAGCGGGTCACGATCGCCTCGGCGGCGGCATGCAGCCCGTCGGCATAGGTATAGGAATCCGGGCCCGAGGTGGGGGTCGGGGTGACGAGTTCTCTCGGCGGCGCCCACTCGGGCCCGACCGCTGCAGCCAGGGTGTCCACGACCTCGGCGTCGGTGCCATCAACCTCAGTGCGGGCGAGGATCCGGGCGACGGTGTTGCGCACCTCATCAGCGGTCGAGAGCGCAGGGACCTCCGGGTCGCGGTCGAGGCGCAGGCCGCAGCCGGAGAGCGCGAGCACCAGCGCTGCCGCCCCGCCGATGAGCGTCCGGCGGCTGATCCTCTTCCCCTGCAATGCCATGCTGACAATCCTAACGGCATGGACCTCCCCGCCGGCCCACCGCGTGCGGCCCGTCGGCAAAGGTCAGCCCATGTTCAGAGACCGCCCGTAGGGTGTGGGACATGGACAAGCACACAGCCCCCGTCAGGGACGCCATCGTCGAACCGCTGGCCGCCCGCGGCATCGTCGTCGAGGACATCACCGCCCATGTCGCCGGCCGCTTCCGCACGCTGACCGTCGTCATCGACCTCGACGGCACGACCACCGATCCGGTCTCGCTTGACCACATCACCGAGGCCACCCGCATCATCTCCGAGACCATCGACGACCTGCCGCTGTTCAACGACCACGCCTACGACCTGCAGGTCACCTCGCCGGGCGCGACTCGCCCGCTGCGCGAGATCCGTCACTTCCAGCGTGTGATCGGCCGCACCCTGGCCGTGCGCACTACTTCGGACGAGGAGTTCGAAGGCGTGCTGCTGACCGTCAGCGATGGTGACGCTCCCGAGGCGGCCTTCCGGCTTGCCGACGGATCGGAACGCAGCCAGAAGCTGGCTGGGATCGCCCACGCCGAGGCGGTCCTCCAGTTCAAATAGGCCCGCGCCTCGGCCCTGGGCAGGCGGCAGCAGACGACGATCGGATGCTTCCCTGGCCCAGGCAACTCCGCTAGGCTCAAGGGCACATCGCCCATACCGACAACTCAACAGCCGGCACGACCCCCACGGGTCCTGGTGCCGAGAAGGACTCAGCAATGGACATCGACCTCTCTGCGCTCCGTCTGATCGAGCACGAAAGGGAGATCCCGTTCGAAACGCTCGTCGAGCTCATCGAGCAGGCTCTCCTGACCGCCTACCAGCGCACTGAGGGCGCCTACCCGGACGCCCGTGCGGAACTCGACACCAAGACCGGCACCGCCACCATCTGGGCGGTGGAGTTCGACAACGACGACAACCCGATCGGCGAGTTCGACGACACGCCTGACGGATTCGGGCGGATCGCGGCGATGACCGCACGCAACATCATCCACCAGCGGCTGCGCGACGTTGAGGACGCCTCGGTGCTGGGGACCTTCAAGAACCGCGAAGGCGAGATCGTCTCCGGGCTCATCCAGCAGGGCCGCGATGAGCACATGATCCAGGTCGACCTCGGCGAGGTCGAGGCCGTGCTGCCGCCGCACGAACAGGTTCCCGGCGAGGAATACAGCCACGGCAACCGGATCCGCGTCTACGTCACCGATGTGCACAAGGGCCTCAAAGGGCCCTCGATCACGGTGTCGCGCTCGCACCCGAACCTCGTGCGCAAGCTGTTTGCGCATGAGTCCCCGGAGATCGCCGACGGCACCGTCGAGATCGTCTCGCTCTCCCGCGAGGCCGGCCACCGCACGAAGATGGCCGTGCGGGCCACGGTGCCCGGCGTCAACGCCAAGGGCGCCTGCATCGGCGAGCTCGGCTCCCGGGTGCGTGCGGTGATGGCCGAGCTGGGGGAGGAGAAGATCGATATCGTCGACTACTCCGACTCGCCGGCGAAGTTCGTCGCCAACGCGCTCTCACCAGCACGCGCGATGCGCGTCGATGTGCTCAACGAAGCCCAGAAGCTCGCCCGCGCCGTCGTCCCGGCCGACCAGCTGTCGCTGGCGATCGGCAAGGAGGGGCAGAACGCCCGCCTGGCCGCCAAGCTCACCGGCTGGAAGATCGACATCGTCACCCCCGAGGACGACGCCGCCGGCGAGGGCTGAGTGACGGCAGCGCCTGCGGGCAGTGTTAGACTGGCAGGCGTGGTATGTGCTGGTGAACCTCTGCGCATGTGTCTGGCATGCCGGAAGCGGGAGCCGATGAGTCGGCTCGTCAGGCTCGCAGTGGTTGACGAGAGCACACCGCACATTGCGGTTGACGCCCAGCGCAGGCTGCCCGGAAGGGGAGCCTGGATCCATCCCGATCAGCGCTGCGTCGACTCAGCAGTGAAGAGAAGCGCGTTCAGACGAGCGCTGCGCACCCAGGCTCCGGCCGGTGCACAGTTGCTCGATGACATCCGTCGGATTACGGAAAGCAGATGAACCGAATGGAAACCCAGCAGTGAGTGCTCAGAAATGACACCCGACGCATACGGTCGTGAGCAGTGAAATGAGAACTGTTCACTCACGATGAGGTTCCTTCCTGTCCGGGAAGGAACCCGGACAGGAGAAAAGTGGCAAAGCCCCGTGTCCATGAGCTCGCAAAGGAGCTCGGCACAACAAGCAAAGACGTGCTGGCGAAGCTGCAGGAGATGGGCGAATTCGTCCGCACTGCATCCTCGACAGTCGAAGCACCGGTGGTGCGCAAGCTGAAGGAAGCCTACGGCGACTCCGGCAGCGCAGGTGCGAAGAAGGACAAGGCTGCACAGAAGCCTGCCGCCCCGAAGCCGGGCGCGAAGTCCGCCCCCAAGCCCGGAGCCTCCGGCAGCGCCAAGCCTGCCGGCCCGGCAGCCGAGGAGAAGAAGGCAGCTGCCCCGAAGCCGGCCGCCAAGCCCGGCCAGGCAGCCCCGATGCCGGGCGCGCAGCCCGCTCCCAAGCCTGCCCCCAAGCCCGGCGCCGCCGGTGCCAAGCCCGGACCGCGCCCCGGTGGCGGCCGCGGCAGCGCGCGCCCTGGCAACAACCCGTTCGCACCCTCCCAGGGGATGCCCAAGCCCGGCGCCAAGCCCGGACCGCGCCCCGGTGGCGGCCGCGGCGGCGCGCGCCCTGGCAACAACCCGTTCGCACCCTCGCAGGGGATGCCCAAGCCCGGTGCCAAGCCGGGACCGCGTCCCGGCGGCAGCGGTGACGCTGCCCGCACCGGCGGCGGCCCGAAGCCGCGCGGCGGCAAGCCGGCCCCGCGTCCGGGTGCACCGCGCCCGAACCCGGCGATGCTGAAGAACTCCGCCCTGGCCAAGCCCGCGCCTTCGCGCGGCGGCGGCCGGGGACCCGGCGGCCCGGGCGGCCCCGGCGGCGGTCCCGGTGGACCTCCGCGCGGCGGACGTCCGGGTGGTCCGCGCGGCTCCGGTCGCGGTCGCGGCGCCACCCAGGGTGCCTTCGGCCGCGGCGGCGGTCGTGCACGGAACAAGAAGTCCAAGCGCGCAAAGCGCCAGGAGATGGAGCAGATGCAGGCTCCGTCGATCGGCGGCGTCACCGTTCCGCGCGGCGACGGCAGCACCCCGCTGCGCCTGCGCCGCGGATCCTCGCTGGCCGACTTCGCCGAGAAGATCAACACCGATCCGACGAACCTCGTCACGGTGCTCTTCCACCTCGGTGAGATGGCCACGATCACCCAGTCGCTGGACGAGGAGACCTTCCAGATCCTCGGCGAGGAGCTCGGCTACAAGATTCAGATCGTCTCGCCTGAGGACGAGGACCGCGAGCTGCTCGAGAGCTTCGACATCGACCTCGAGGCCGAAGCCGAGGCTGAGGACGATGAGGATCTGCAGGCCCGTCCGCCGGTCGTGACCGTCATGGGTCACGTCGATCACGGTAAGACGAAGCTGCTTGATGCGATCCGCTCGGCTGACGTCACAGCCAAGGAGGCCGGCGGCATCACCCAGCACATCGGCGCCTACCAGGTGTCGATGGAGCACGAGGGCGAGAACCGCCGCATCACCTTCCTCGACACCCCCGGTCACGAGGCGTTCACCGCCATGCGTGCCCGCGGTGCCAAGGCCACCGACGTCGCGATCCTCGTCGTCGCTGCCGATGACGGTGTCATGCCGCAGACCATTGAGGCGCTCAACCACGCCCAGGCTGCCGGTGTGCCGGTCGTCGTGGCGGTCAACAAGATCGATAAGGACACCGCGAACCCGCAGAAGGTCATGTCGCAGCTGACCGAATACGATCTCATCGCCGAGGAGTTCGGCGGCGAGACGATGTTCGTGCCGATCTCGGCGCTGCAGCGCAAGGGCATCGACGACCTGCTCGAGGCCGTGCTGCTGACCACTGATGCGGCACTGGACCTCAAGGCCAACCCGGACAAGTCCGCCCGCGGCATCGCCATCGAAGCCAAGCTCGACAAGGGCCGCGGTGCCGTTGCCACCGTGCTCGTCGAGTCCGGCACCCTCAAGCAGGGCGATGCGATTGTCTGCGGCACTGCCTACGGTCGTGTGCGTGCGCTGTTCGACGAGAACGGCCAGTCGGTCGAAGAGGCCGGACCCTCGCGTCCGGTGCAGGTGCTGGGACTGTCATCGGTGCCGCGCGCCGGTGACACGTTCCTGGCCACCGATGACGACCGCACTGCCCGCCAGATCGCGGAGAAGCGCGATGCCATCGAACGCAATGCCGCTCAGGCACGCGGACGCAAGCGCATCAGCCTCGAGGACTTCACCAAGGCGCTCGAAGAGGGCAAGGTCGACATGCTCAACCTCATCCTCAAGGGCGACGTCTCCGGTGCAGTCGAAGCACTCGAGGATTCGCTGCTCAAGATCGATGTGGGCGAGGAAGTCGACCTGCGGATCATCCACCGCGGCGTCGGTGCGATCACCGAGAACGACATCAACCTCGCCACCGTCGACAACGCGATCGTCATCGGCTTCAACGTCCGGCCCGAAGCCAAGGCCCGCGACCTGGCGGAGTCCGAGGGCGTCGATGTCCGGTACTACTCGGTCATCTACGACGCGATCGACGACATCGAGAACTCGCTCAAGGGCATGCTCAAGCCCGAGTTCGAGGAAGTCCACACCGGTTCGGCCGAGATCCGCGAAGTGTTCCGCTCCTCGAAGTGGGGCAACATCGCCGGCTGCATGGTCAAGGACGGCGTCATCAAGCGCAACTCCAAGGCCCGCATCACCCGCGATGGAGTCGTCGTCGGCGACAACCTCACAGTGGAGTCGCTGCGCCGCTTCAAGGACGACGCCACCGAGGTCCGCGAGGGCTTCGAGTGCGGTGTCGGACTCGGCAGCTTCAACGACATCCGCGAAGGCGACCTCATCGAGACCTTCGAGATGCAGGAGAAGCCGCGCGACTGACGCGACAGCATGACTGCCCGGCGCCTGCCCGTGACCTGCGGGCCGGCGCCCGTTCCACCGAAGAGGCCCGGCACACGAAGAGAAGGAACCACCATGGCTGATGCCACCCGCGCCAGGAAGATCGCCGACCGCATCAAGGTCATCGTCGCGCAGACGCTCGAGAAGCGGATCAAGGACCCGCGCCTGGGCTTTGTCACCGTCACCGACGTCCGCGTCACCGGCGACCTGCAGCACGCCTCGATCTTCTACACCGTCTACGGTGACGAGGATCAGCTCGTCTCCACGCAGGCAGCGCTGAATTCGGCCAAGGGGCTGATCCGCTCCGAGGTCGGCAAGGGACTGCAGATCCGGCTGACCCCGTCGCTGGAGTTCATCGCCGACTCGGTGCCGGCCGCAGCAGCCGAGCTCGAAGAGCTGCTCGCCCAGGCGGCAGCCCGCGATGCCGAGGTCGCAGCACTTGCCAAGGACGCCGCCCCGGCAGGGGAGGCCGATCCGTACCGCAAGCCGCACGAGGACGACGAGTCCCGCGACTGAGGCACCGGTCAGCATGACTGACTGCGCGCCGCGCACACAGAACTGAACAGCTGCAGGCAGGCACTGGAACCCCTCCGGTGCCTGCCTGACTGTCTGCCACGAGACACACCTGTGTCACCGGAACCAGGGGAGGAGCAGCCTGCATGGACTGGCCGATGAACACCGGTAGCATCGACGTGACGATGACTCTCGTGCTGCTGCTCCTGGCCGCCGGCCTGCTCGCCGGATGGATCGACGCCGTCGTCGGCGGCGGAGGCCTCATCCAGCTGCCGGCTCTGCTCATGGTCCCCGGCATCACCCCAGTCCAGGCGCTGGCGACGAACAAGGTCGGGTCCATCGCCGGGACCACCGCATCGGCACTGACCTATCTTTCCCGGGTCAGACCGGACAAGTCAGCGACGATCCCCGCCTCGGTCACCGCGCTCCTCGGGGCGATCCTCGGCGCCCGCGTCGCCACCCTGCTGCCGACGGCCGTGTTCGAACCCGTGATCCTCACTGCGCTTGTCGCCGTGGCCGTCTTCACCCTGCTCAAACCCCAGCTCGGTCTGGTCGCCCAGCTGCGCTTCGGCGAGCACTCCAAACGACACCACGCGATCTCCTGGCTCATCGGACTGCTCATCGGGTTCTACGACGGTCTGCTCGGCCCGGGCACCGGCTCCTTCCTCGTCATCGCCTTCGTCTCCATCATCGGCTTCGACTTCCTCCACGCGTCGGTCATGGCGAAGATCGTCAACTGGGCGACCAACCTCGGGGCGCTGCTGTACTTCGTCCCCAACGGCCACGTCATCTGGGCACTCGGGTTGGCAGTGGCGACCGGCAACGTCGTCGGCGGGTTCATCGGCGCCCGCACCGCGATCCGGCTCGGCAGCGGGTTCGTGCGCGTTGTGTTCCTCGTCGTCGTCACCGCGCTCATCCTCAAACTCGGGTTCGACTTCCTCTTCTGACACCGCGTTAACCCTGGTGAGCGGCAGTCCTGCCGGCTGGTGGAAACGTCCGGCGCCGAGGTGTGACAGAGCTCGCAGAGATGAGCTTCCGTCATCGTTTTGTTATCGCCTGGGATGCCGTTACACTTTTACGAGATCACAGAACGATTACAGCTTTGTTAAGGGATAGTCGAATTGGGTAAGCACTCTGATCCGAACCAGTCGTCCTGGGCCTCCAGCGCCCGCACGCTCGTCCGCGATCTCAGCCGCGTCGGACGCTCCGGCAGCGGACGGCACTCCGCCGATCAGGCCTCAACCGCCACCGGCGTCATCAAGACCATCAAGCGCAAGCCGATGGTGGCAGCCATCGCCATTCCGGCCGCTGCGACCACTGCGATCGTCGCCTCCTCCTTCGCGCTCGGACCCAACAGCGAGTCCGGCGTCGTCAAGACCGAACAGCAGGCAGCCTCCTCGCCGGTGCCCGAAGAGGACATCAGCCTCGTCGACGAAGACGCGCTCAACCAGCAGCGCGAAGAAGCCGCCAAGGCCTACGAAGAGGGACTGAAGGACAACAAGGACTACCAGAGCAAGTCCGGTGCCGTCAGCGCAACCACCCCGAAGCCGGAGCCGAAGCCGACCGCCGCGTCGAGCAGCTCCTCGAAGTCGACGACCAAGCGCGGCGGCGATGACACCGCCTCCCGCTCCAAGGGACGCGACACCAGCGTCTCCTACGAAGCCTGCAGCGTGTCCTCGAGCATCGAATCCGGTCTGCAGCCGGTGGCCGTTAACGGCTACCGTGCGATCTGCGCGAACTTCCCCGAGGTCAAGTCCTACGGCGGACACCGCAACCAGGCCGGCTCGGATCACAACAGCGGCATGGCCGTCGATGCGATGATCCGCGGCTCGGTCGGCGACCAGATCACGAAGTTCCTCATCGACAACCGCCAGGAGCTCAACGTCAAGTACGTCATCTGGGAGCAGAAGTACTACGCCTCCACCAACGGCTGGAAGGGCAAGCCGATGGAGAACCGCGGCGGCGACACCGCCAACCACTACGACCACGTGCACGTCTCCTTCAAGTGACGTGACCGGCGGGCCGCCCACCCGCACCGACTCTCCCACAGCAGGCTCAAGCGCTAGGCTTGAGCCTGCTGTCATGTCCGCCGAGAGACCGGAGACCCCTCATGGCCAAGCGCACCGACTCGCCGGTCAACGGCATCCTCATCATCGACAAACCCACCGGCATGTCCTCCCACGCAGTCGTCTCCCGGCTGCGCCGCTGGTACGGCACCCGGCGGGTCGGCCACGCAGGCACGCTCGACCCGATGGCCACCGGGGTGCTCGTGGCCGGCCTGGGCCGCGGCACCAAACTGCTGACCTACCTCGTCGGCCTCGACAAGACCTACACCGCCACCATCCGGCTCGGCGCCTCCACCCCATCCGATGACGCCGACTCAGCAGCCGACCGGTTCGCCGACCCCGCCGCCCTGGCCGCCGTCACCGACGAGCAGATCCACGCCGGCGTCGACTCGATGCGCGGGCCGATCGAACAGGTGCCCAGCGCCGTCTCGGCGATCAAGGTCGACGGCAAACGCGCCTACCAGCTCGTCCGCGCCGGTACCGACGTGCAGCTCGCAGCCCGGCCGGTGACGATCACCGGCTTCGACATCCACGACATCCGCCGGCACCTCGACACCGACCCGCCGGCCATCGACCTCGACGTCACCGTCTCCTGCACCTCGGGCACCTACATCCGGGCACTGGCCCGCGACCTCGGCGCAGGCCTCGGTGTCTACGGCCACCTCACCGCACTGCGCCGCACCCACGTCGGTCCCTTCGAACTGCCCGGCCACCAGCTGCCAGACGACCTCACCACTCCCGAGGCGGTGCAGCCTCCCGTACCGATCGACCTCGCCACCGCTGCCGCGCAGGTCCTGCCGGTGCGCGATCTCACAGCCGAGGAGTCACGAGCCCTGCTCAGCGGCCAGTTCATCGACCCGGCCACCGCCTCGGGACCGGGGCCCTGGGCCGGCATCTGCTCCGGTGAGCTCATCGCCGTCATCGAACGCCGCGGCGAGAAGCTCAAGACCGCCGCCGGCATCGCCCAGCAGCCCCCGGCATGAGCAGAGCAGGGCTGAGCGTGCGGTAACGTTGTGGCGGTATTCGACACCAGCGATATGAGACCAGCGACGCCTGGGAAGGGGCGAGAAGTGGAAGTTCTCTGGGACATCGACCAGATCCCACCCGATTTCGGTCACACCGCCGTCACGCTCGGCAACTTCGACGGCGTGCACCGCGGCCACCAGGCCGTGCTCGGCCAGCTCGCCGAGCTCGCCCGCGCACGCGGCCTGCGGTCCCTGGCGATCACCTTCGACCCCCACCCGCGCAGCGTCCACGCCCCCGACTCGGCACCCGAGCAGATCACCGGGCTGACCGAGCGGCTGGCCCGGATGTCGGAGACCGGCATCGACGCAGTGCTCGTGCAGCGCTACTCACTCGACTTCGCCGACCAGACCGCTGAGGACTTCGTCAACGACTACCTCGTCGGCCGGCTGCGCGCCAAGCTCGTCGCCGTCGGCCGCGACGTGCGCTTCGGCCGCGGCAACCACGGCACCATCGAGACCCTCAAACGGCTCGGCGCCGACAACGGCCTGGAGATCGTCACCATCGACGACGTCGGCCACGCCCCTGATACGACCGGCCGGGACTCCTCGACTCTCGTGCGCGAACTGCTGGCCGAAGGCCGCGTTGACGCCGCCGCCGAGGTGCTCGGCTCCCCGCACACCGTCGTCGGCACCGTCGTCCACGGCGATGCCCGCGGCCGTGAGCTCGGTTTCCCGACCGCCAACCTCGGCGAGGACAGCGAGGGAATGGTGCCCGCCGATGGCGTCTACGCCGGCATCGCCCACTTCGATTCCGACCCCGAGGGTTACCCGGCGGCGATCTCCGTGGGCACCAATCCGACCTTCGACGGCGTCTGCCGGCGGGTCGAGGCCTATGTGCTCGACAAGGAGTTCGCCGACTTCGACGTCTACGGATCGACCATGAGCCTGGAGTTCGTCAAGCTCATCCGCGGCCAAATCACCTTCGACGGAATGGAGGACCTCATCGCCCAGATGCACGAGGATGTCTCCGAAGTCCGCAGTGTGCTAAGCTGATCGACGCTGTCTTTTCAGCATGCCGTCACGCCGGCCGCGGTCTGACAGGGCCGGAGCAGAAGGCTCCGGCGCCGCGCAACGACGTGGAAGAAGGAGAGATCTCATGGCACTTGATCCGAAGGTCAAGCAGGACATCATCAAGGAATATGCAACTCACGAAGGCGACACGGGATCTCCCGAGGTCCAGGTCGCAATCCTGACCAAGCGCATCACCGACCTGACCGAGCACTTCAAGGAGCACAAGCACGACCACCACTCGCGTCGTGGCCTCCTGCTGCTCGTCGGTCAGCGCCGCCGCATGCTCAAGTACCTGCAGCAGATCGACATCGAGCGCTACCGCTCGCTCATCGCTCGCCTCGGCCTGCGCCGCTGAGCGAAAGCGATCTGCTCGACGCGACAGGGAATCGCCCGACACGGCGGTTCCCTCTCGCGTTTTCAGTGCAGGAGACCTGCTTGTTACACTGACCATGAGCCTGGAACCGGCAGCTGACGAAGCTCCGGTGGTCGGTAGTGGCCTCCGCACCTCGTGCGTGGGTCTCGATCGATGACCGGATCCCTTGCAGCCGGCTCGCGTGTGCGCAGTCCTGCCCACCCGCCGCAGATCTTTCAGCGCAGGCGATCCGCGCGCCGGGCAGAGAGCCCGAGCGCAGAACCCGAATGGAGAAACACTTGGGAATCAATCCCGAATCTGCAGTTGCCCACATTGACAACGGGCGCTTCGGCTCCCACACCGTCCGCTTCGAAACCGGCCGCCTGGCCCAGCAGGCCGCAGGCTGTGCTGTCGCCTACCTCGACGACGAGACGATGCTGCTCTCGGCGACCGCCGTGAGCAAGAACCCGAAGGAGCACCTCGACTTCTTCCCGCTCACCGTCGACGTCGAAGAGCGCATGTACGCCGCCGGCCGCATCCCCGGCTCGTTTTTCCGCCGCGAGGGACGCCCCTCGACCGATGCGATCCTCGCCTGCCGCCTCATCGACCGGCCGCTGCGCCCGTCGTTCGTCAAGGGCCTGCGCAACGAGGTGCAGATCGTCGTCAACGTCATGGCGATCCACCCCGACCACATCTACGACACCCTGGCCATCAACGCCGCCTCGATGTCGACCCAGCTCTCCGGTCTGCCGTTCTCCGGCCCGATCGGCGGCGTGCGCGTCGCCCTCATCGACGACCAGTGGGTTGCGTTCCCGAACCACTCGCAGCTGGAGAACGCCGTGTTCGACATGGCGGTTGCCGGCCGTGTCGTCGGTGACGACGTCGCCATCATGATGGTCGAGGCCGAAGCGTCGGAGAACGCCTGGAACACCATGCGCACCGGCGGCACCGTCCCGACCGAGGAGATCGTCGCCGAAGGCCTCGAAGCCGCCAAGCCGTTCATTCAGGAGCTGTGCCGCGCCCAGCAGGAGCTGGCCGACAAGGCCGCCAAGCCCGTCGCCGAGTTCCCGGTGTTCAAGCCCTACGAGGACGACGTCTACGCCGCCGTCGAATCCGCTGCCCGCGAGCAGCAGACGAAGAACTTCCAGATCGCTGACAAGAAGGAGCGCGAAGCCGCCGGTGACGAACTCCTCGCAAAGGTGCTCACCGACCTCGGCGAGCAGTTCGAAGGCCGCGAGCAGGAGATCGTCGCAGCCCTCGATGCTCTGACCAAGGACATCGTGCGCAAGCGCATCCTCACCGACCAGATCCGCATCGACGGCCGCGGTCTCAAGGACATCCGCCCGCTGACCGCCGAGACCGGCGTCATCCCGCGGGTGCACGGCTCAGCCCTGTTCGAGCGCGGCGAGACCCAGATCCTCGGCGTCACCACGCTCAACATGCTCAAGCTCGAGCAGCAGATCGACTCGCTGTCGCCGGTCACCTCGAAGCGCTACCTGCACCACTACAACTTCCCGCCGTATTCGACCGGTGAGACCGGCCGAGTCGGCAGCCCCAAGCGCCGCGAGATCGGCCACGGCGCACTCGCCGAGCGCGCGCTCGTGCCGGTGCTGCCCAGCCGCGAGGAGTTCCCGTACGCGATCCGCCAGGTCTCCGAGGCCCTCGGCTCGAACGGTTCGACCTCAATGGGCTCGGTGTGCGCTTCGACCCTGTCGATGCTCGAAGCCGGTGTGCCGCTGCGCGCCCCGGTCGCCGGCATCGCCATGGGCCTGGTCTCCGACGTCATCGACACCGCTGACGGACCGCAGACCGCCTACGCCGCACTGACCGACATCCTCGGTGCCGAGGACGCCTTCGGCGACATGGACTTCAAGGTCGCAGGCACCAAGGACTTCATCACCGCCATCCAGCTCGACACCAAGCTCGACGGCATCCCGGCCTCGGTCCTGGCCGCAGCGCTCAAGCAGGCCAAGGACGCCCGCCTCGTGATCCTCGATGTCATGAACGAGACCATCTCCGCACCGGCGGAGATGAACCCGACCGCACCGCGGATCATCTCGGTCAACATCCCGGTCGACAAGATCGGCGAGGTCATCGGCCCCAAGGGCAAGATGATCAACCAGATCCAGGAGGACACCGGCGCTGAGATCAGCATCGAAGACGACGGCACGGTGCTCATCGGCGCCACCGACGGCACCTCGGCTGAAGCGGCGCGCTCGGCGATCAACGCGATCGCCAACCCGCAGGTCCCCGAGGTCGGTGAGCGCTACCTCGGCACCGTCGTCAAGTGCATGTCCTTCGGTGCCTTCGTCTCGCTGACCCCGGGCAAGGACGGCCTGCTGCACATCTCCGAGCTCAAGAAGCTCAACGGCGGCAAGCGCGTCGAAGACGTCGAAGACGTCCTCGGTGTCGGGCAGAAGATCCAGGTCGAGATCACCAAGGTCGACGACCGTGGCAAGCTCTCGCTCGTCCCGGTCGCAGGCGAAGAGGAAGAAGCAGACGAACAGGAGTAATCCTCTGCACACCGAACAGCTCCTGGGGGAGGACAGCAGCGTCTGGCGCTCTGTCCTCCCTTCGGGTATCCGTGTCATCACCGAGACCATGCCCTCGCTGGCATCGGAGACCGTCGGCGTGTGGGTCGACTCCGGCTCCCGCGACGAAACCGACCTGACGGCAGGCTCGACCCACTTCCTCGAGCACATGCTGTTCAAGGGCACCACCAGCCGGTCAGCCAAGCAGATCGCGCAGATTTTCGACCGCACCGGCGGCGAGTCCAACGCCGTGACCTCGAAGGAGTACACCTGCTACTTCTCCCGCTGCCTGGTCGACGACCTGCCGCCGGTCACCGACCTGCTGTGGGACATGGTGCTGCACGCCACGCTCGATGCCGGCGAGTTCGAACGCGAACGCGGCGTCATCGTCGAAGAGCTCGCGATGGCCGCCGACGACCCGACCGATGTGCTGTACGAGAAGTTCGACACCCTCGTATACCCCGGCCACCCGCTCGGCCGGCCGGTCGGGGCGACGAAGGAGCAGATCCGCACCCTTGCCCACACCGTGCTGCGCGAGCACTACGAGACCGCCTATATCGGCCCGCGGCTGGTCTTCACCGCAGCCGGCGGGGCCACGCATGAGCAGATCGTCGAGCTCGTCACCAAAGCGACCGCGCACCTACCGCAGGCCGCGCCCGAGGTGGTCCGCCCGTCGCGTGTCGCGCCTGAATTCGCCTCGGGAACCGCATGCATCGGCAAGGACACCGAACAGCAGGGCATCATCATCGGCATGCCAGGGCTGAGCGAAGGCGATGAGCGCAGGTTCGCGTTCTCCGTCATGTTCTCGCTGCTCGGCGGCGGCATGTCCTCGCGGCTGTTCCAGTCCGTGCGCGAAGACCGCGGGCTGGCCTACTCCGTGCACGGCATCGCCTCCCGGTATTCGGATTCAGGCCAGTTCGGCATGTACGCCGGCTGCGCCCCGCAGGCCGCCCAGGACGTCATCGACCTGTGTGTTGCCGAGTTCGAACGCCTCGCCTCCGACCTGCCCGCCGAGGAGGAGGTCGCCGACATCGTCGCCCAGGCAGCCGGGTCGATGATGCTGAGCCTGGAGAGCTCCGCTGTGCGGATGAACCGGCTGGCCCGCTCCGAGCTCGCCAGTCTGCCGCTGGAGTCCCCGCAGAATCTGCTCGACACCGTCCGCAAGGTCACCCCAGCCGAGGTCTCGGCGGTCGCTGCCGACCTCGCTGCCGGCCCGCGCGCCCTCGTCACCCTCGGCCCGCGCGAGGACCTGCGCCTGCCGCACTGACACCGGCGACAGGCACAATGACGCGGGCTCCAGGCGCAGTGACACGGGCTCTAGGGGAGCGACACCGGCACCAGAGGAACTGGCGCGGGCTGCTCAGCTGAGTTCGGAGCTGGCTGCGCCGCTGTGATCTGTGCGCAGGTAGAGCCCGGCCGCATTGCCCCACAGTGCCGCCTGCGCCTGCTCAGCAGTCAGCACGTCGCGGACGAGGGTGAGATCGTCGTCGGCGAACGGCCGCGGCGCTCGCGTCGAGGGCAGGTCGGTGCCGGCCATGAGGGCCTGCGGGTTCGCCTCGGCGATCTGCTGCAGAGCGCGGGCTGGGTCGAGATCGATGCGGCCGAGACCGGTGGCCTTGACCTTCGCCCCGGCCTCAGCGAGGCGCAGCAGCTGCGGAAACCCAGCCTGCGAGAGCCCGAGGTGGTCGATGCTCACCTGCGGCAGCCGGGTCAGCAGCGGGCTGAGCTCGCCGAGATCGCGGGCGTCGAGATAGAACTCGGCATGCCAGCCGGCACGCTCCCAGACCCGGGTGGCGAGCTGCTCGACATCGTCGATGCCAGCCGAACCTCCACGGCGCAGATTGAACCGCACCGCCCGCACCCCAGCGGCATCGAGCGCATCGATCTGCGCGTCCGTGACACTGACCGGCACCTGCGCGACCCCGACGAAACCCGGCCCGAGCGCCTCAAGCGCTGCGACAAGATACGTCTGGTCGAAGCCCTGGAACGACCCGGAGACCACCGCGCCGCCGGTGACCTCCATGCCGACCGAGTCAGGCAGGCCTGCGATGCGCTGCCGGTAGTCGGCGACGGCGAAGGGATCGGGCAGATACCCGTCATTGGCCGTGAGCGGAAAAGCAGGGTCGATGATGTGCAGGTGGGCGTCGAAGACCTGCTGCATCATGACTCCTCATCTCAGGTGATCCGGTTGCCGGCCATCCTAACCGCGGCAGACCCCGGCAGGCCTGCGGCAGCGCTGTGCGCAGGGGAGAGGAGTAGGATCGGAGACCGCACCCCGCCTCCCCGAGACGAATGAGACTCCCATGACCCCCTCGTCAGCCGAGCAGACCAGCACCTCGGACACCACCGCCTCGGGCCCAGTGACCGGCACCCGCCTCCCGCCCCGTCCGCCATCGGCACTATCGGCGCCGTCTGCGCGCCGTTCCACCACCGGCTGGAGGGGGCTGCGCGGATCGCCTGGGGATTCATCTCGCTCATCGGCGGCGTGTGCTGCGTGCCGACTGCCATGTACGTCGGCACCTTCCTCTTCGGACCATGACGAGATATTCACTTCCTTAGTTCTGAAACTGATTGAGCGATGGAATAAGGTGGGTAGCGAGCTCGTTATGCCGGACAGAGCCTGGCACAACCGACGGGCCGTCATCCACGTATGAGGAGGATTCTCATGGTTGAGCAGTACACGCTCCCGGACCTGCCCTATGACTACGCAGCACTTGAGCCGCATATCTCGGCCAAGATCATGGAGCTGCACCACGATAAGCACCACGCCACCTACGTCAAGGGCGCCAACACCGCCTTGGAGCAGCTGGCCGAGGCCCGTGAGTCCGGCGACCTGTCGAACCTGCCGAAGCTCACCCGCGACCTGCAGTTCAACCTCGGCGGCCATGTCAACCACTCGATTTTCTGGAACAACATGTCCCCGGACGGCGGCGACAAGCCGGTCGGCGAACTCGCAGCAGCCATCGACGACGCCTTCGGCTCGTTCGACAAGTTCCGCGAGCAGTTCACCACCGCCGCGACCACCATCCAGGGTTCGGGCTGGGCTGTGCTGTACTACGACGCACTCGGCGGAAACCTGCTCATCGGCCAGCTGAAGGACCAGCAGTCCGATATCCAGCTCGGCGGTGTGCCGGTTCTGCAGCTCGACATGTGGGAGCACGCCTTCTACCTCGACTATCAGAACGTCAAGCCCGACTACGTCAAGGCCTGGTGGAACGTCGTCAACTGGGAGGACGCCGGAGCCCGCTTCGAGCGCGCCCGCCAGCAGACCAAGGGCATGCTGCTCGGCTGAACCGCCGCGCACTGAACCC
>NZ_JALXPM010000016.1:0-52738 GCF_025147615.1 Brevibacterium luteolum
GTGCGACGATCCCGGACCTGCTTGGCGCGCTCCTCACGTGTGACGAGTGTGGCGATCAGTTGGGTGACGGCGCGTTTGAACGCCGCCATGTCTGACACCCGGATCCAGGTGAGCCCTGCATCGAAGTCCGCCAGATGCTCAGGCTCCAGACTCGTGGCACGTGTCGCGCCGTAGAGATACCTGTCATAGCCGATCACCCCGGCCCGGGCTTGGGACGTGAAGGCCGGCAGGCCGACGAGTCCTGCTGCAGCAACCTGTACACGTGAACGGACCTGCTTGACGGTCGTGTCGAGGGCGTCTGCCATGTGCATCAGCGACGTCGACGCCGTTCGTTCAACCAGCCAGGCGTAGGCGTCCCGGCGCTGGCCGGCCTCGTTTCGGAAATCAGTCCCGTCACGGTCCGGCCGGCCCAACGCACGCGGATCGGCTGCCAGTTCACGCACCGCATCAACTTGCAGGGAGACATCCTCAGGTGAATCGGAAGCTGCCCGGGCGAGGAAGGCATCGAAGAGGAACCCGAGCCCAGTCATACGGCGCTCGTCGATGTCCCGGTTGGCAGATTCCAGCCGGTAGAGGCAGTCAGCGAAATCCGACGAATCGGCCACCGTGTCGTTGCGGCGGGGTGTGATGACCTGTTCTTCGACGAGCATCGCGGTCACCTCCTTGTGATCTACCGCGATCGTTCTGGTTTCAAGTCTAAGCGTGTTCGATATGATGTGACAATAGTTTCGACTGCGTTCACATGCAACTCACATGAACATGTGCGTGCTGCGAGTTCTGGTTCCAGTCTGCCAGCAGCCATGGACAACACTCCCCCGCGAGCGCCACCGAGACGACCACCTCGGGCCCGGCCACCACCTCGGGAACGGCAACCACAGCACACGCACGGTGCGCAACCCGCCCTGCAAACGCAACCCCACCTCGGGCACGGCAACCCCAGCACGCACACGGCGCGCAACCCACCCAACCACCACCTCGGGCACGGCCTGCGGCACGGCCACCCGCAGTCGCGTCACTGATCTGCGGCAACGCCGCAGGACACTCTTTCCAGGAAGGCTGCTTGTCACTAAGATGGAAGTGCGTCGCCTCCACCCGAGGCGATACCCAACCCGAGGAGGTTCCTATGAGTGCAGATGACAAGTTCGGAAACAAGGCTGACGAAATGCTCGGCAAGGCCAAGTCCGGCATCGGCAAGGCGACCGACGACAAGAGCATGGAAGCCGAAGGCAAGTCTCAGCAGTCCGGTGCGAACCTCAAGCAGGCCGGAGAGAAGGTCAAGGACGCGTTCAAGAAGTAAGAGCGTCTCTTCTCGGTCAGATGCGATTTGTCGCGCACCTGATCCTCTCGACACGGGCGCGGAAGTGGACCTGGTCCACTTTCGCGGCCGTGTTCTTTGTGCACCTGTTCCTCCTCTACTCCCCCAGCTCCGGCATGGCCTCGCCGTTCGCCGGGTTCGACAAGCTCATGCACGCCGTGGGCTTCACCGCACTCACCACACCCCTGCTGCTGCTCGGGTTCCGGCCGCTGGCGACGATGCTGGCGATGTCGGCCTACGCAGCCATCAGCGAGTTCATCCAGGCGTTCGCGGTGCCCGGCCGGTCCGGCGAGTTCGGCGACTGGATCGCCGACTGCCTCGGCATATTGCTGGCATTCGGCATCTGGCGGGCACTGCCAGCCGGCGATCCGCTCCTCGGTGAGAACGGAGAACCGCCGCGGCCGCCGCAGTGGCCGTGAATCCGCACCGCCACGCAGCAGCCTTCAGCGCACCGCGCTGTCGACGGGGACATCGAACCGGTAGAGCACGGGCGACCCATGCGTGAGACCGACGAAGACCGGGCCGCCCACCGGGGTGCGGCCGGAGCGCCAGACCGCATCGAGCACCTCGTCTTCGAGCCTGCTGTGCCGGTCACCTTGGCGGTAGATCGCCTCGACGCGACGCGCCTCGACCTGGTCGGTCGCCTGAATCTCAACTCTCTGCACTGCCATGCCCCGACGCTAACCGCCCGGCGCCTGAGAGTTCCCGCGGGGCATTCCTGGGAAGATCTTGGGTGCGCGTGAGCATGCTGTCTCGGCCGCTCCCGAGGCGCGGGCCGCCCTGCCCGCGATGCTCACCTGAGGCGTGGGCCGCCTCGCCGGCGATGCTCACCCGAGCGCGAGGAACGCCTGCAGTTCGGAGAAGGCGCTGCCGACGACGGTGTAATGCGCCCACTTGCCGCGCTGCTCACGCTGCAGCAGACCGGCGTCGACGAGCTTCTTGAGATGGTGGCTGACCGTCGGCTGGGTCACGTCGAGGGCTTCGAGCAGATCACAGGCGCACACCGACTCGCAGCCGCGGGCGGCGATGAGCGAGACGATGCGCAGGCGGGTCGGATCAGACAGCGCCTTGAGAGTGCCGGCCATCCGCTCGGCTTCGGCTGCCACCAGAGGACCCGTGGCGAGCGGACAGCACGAGGCGCCGGTCTGCCCGCCGCCCCGCGCGGCACCGGGGGCAGTTCCCGGGGCTTCTCCTGGCTCGCCTCCCGGCAGATCCCCCGGCACGTCTCCCGGCAGACCCCCCGGCACCTCTCCCGGCGCCTCCTCCCGCGCAACCGCAGCAGTCGCAGCAACCGCAGCGGACACCGCGGGTTTCCGAAGCTCAGTCATAGCAGCATCTTACATTGACACTCATCGATACGACCCATTACGCTTCCGATTGACAGTCATCGATATGAGGAGTTCTGCGTGCGTCAGACCGCCGATGCCACAACCCCGACCGCCACACCTGTCATGCAGGAGATGTCGTTTCTCGACCGCTGGCTGCCCGCGTGGATCCTGCTGGCGATGGCAGCAGGCCTGCTGCTCGGCCGCCTCGTGCCCGGGCTCAGCAGCGCACTCGACGCGGTGAAGATCGGGCAGGTGTCGTTGCCGATCGCCTTCGGCCTGCTCGTCATGATGTACCCGGTGCTCGCAAAGGTCCGCTACGACGAAACCCATCGTGTCACCGGCGACAAGCGTCTGCTCATCCTCTCCCTCGTCCTCAACTGGCTCGTCGGCCCGGCCCTCATGTTCACCCTGGCGTGGATGCTGCTGCCGGACTTGCCGGAGTACCGCACCGGGCTCATCATCGTCGGCCTGGCCCGCTGCATCGCGATGGTCTTCATCTGGAACGATCTGGCGTGCGGCGACCGGGAGGCCGCAGCGGTGCTCGTGGCGATCAATTCGGTCTTCCAAGTCGTCGCCTTCGGCGCCCTCGGCTGGTTCTACCTGCAGATCCTGCCCTCATGGCTGGGACTGCCGACCACCTCGGCGGATTTCTCTGTCTGGACGATCGTCGTCTCCGTCCTCGTCTTCCTCGGCATCCCGCTCATCGCCGGCTTCCTCACCCGCGTGCTCGGCGAGAAGGCCAAGGGCCGCGCGTGGTACGAGGGCACATTCCTGCCGCGCATCGGACCGTTCGCACTCTACGGACTCCTCTTCACCATCGTGCTGCTCTTCGCGCTGCAGGGCGATGCGATCATCTCCCAGCCGCTCGATGTCGCCCGCATCGCGGTGCCGCTGCTGGCCTACTTCGTCGTCATGTTCACCATCTCGCTGTTCGCAGCCAAGGCCACGGGCCTCAACTACGCGAAGTCGACGACGGTGGCGTTCACCGCGGCCGGCAACAACTTCGAGCTCGCCATCGCTGTGGCCATCGGCACCTTCGGCATCACCTCGGGTCAGGCGCTCGCCGGGGTCGTCGGCCCGCTCATCGAGGTGCCCGTCCTCGTCGCACTCGTCTACGTTGCGCTGTGGGCCGGCCGACGCATGTTCCCGCACGATCCGACCCTGCCGGACCGCATCCGCTGAGGAGACCGCCATGACCGCTGACCCGATTTCCGACACCCCCAGTGTGCTCTTCGTGTGCGTCCACAACGCCGGGCGCTCGCAGATGGCCGCCGGTTACCTCGCGGCGCTCAGCGGCGGGCGGATCGAGGTCCGCTCGGCCGGCTCGGAGCCTGCTGAGCAGCTGAATCCTGCCGCCGTCGAGGCGATGCGCGAGGACGGCGTCGACATCACCGCGGCGTCGCCGCGGATCCTCACGCCCGAGGCGGTGGAAGCCTCCGATGTCGTCGTGACGATGGGCTGCGGAGACACGTGCCCGATCTTCCCGGGCAAGCGCTACGAGGACTGGCAGCTTGCCGATCCGGCCGGGCTCGGAGTCGAGGCGGTGCGCCCGATCCGCGATGAGATCAAACGACGCGTCGAGGCCCTCATCACCGAGCTGCTGTCCGCTTAAGTGCAGCGGCGGCGATGCCGCGCACATGCGCGTCAGCCGCCGGATCGGGTCATCCCTGCCAGCCGCGCACGCATGCGCCGGCTGGCGGTGTTGAGCCCGACGATGTCGACAGACGCGCCGTATGCCGCGTATTTGTCGGTCACCGAATCGAGTGCCGCCACCGTCGAGGCGTCCCACAGATGGGAGCGATGCATATCGATGACGATGTGCTCGGGGTCGCCGGCGTAGTCGAACATCGTGTACAAGTCGTTCGATGAGGCGAAGAAGAGCTCACCTTCGACGGTGTAGTACGCGGTGGCCTGTCCGTCGACATCGCGCAGCTCCCGGTCGACGCGCACGAAGTGCGCCACCCGATTGGCGAAGGCGATCATGGCCACAAGAACTCCGAGCACCACGCCGATCGCCAGATTGTGGGTCCAGACAGTCGCCACCACGGTGACGAGCATGACCGTGGTCTCCGACTTCGGCATCCGCGACAGCGTGGACAGGCGGATCGAGTGCCAGTCGAACGTCGCCCACGACACGAAGATCATGACGGCGACGAGTGCGGCCATGGGGATCTGAGCTACGACTCCGCCGAGAGCGACGATGAGGATGAGGAGGAACACGCCGGCGAACAGCGTCGAGATCCGGGTGCGGGCGTTGGCGGCCTTGACGTTGATCATCGTCTGACCGATCATCGCGCAGCCTCCCATTCCGCCGAAGATGCCGGAGACGATGTTGGCGGCGCCCTGCGCCCAGGATTCGCGGGTCTTGTTCGACCGCGTGTCAGTAACATCGTCGACGAGCTTGGCGGTCATGAGGGACTCGAGCAGTCCGACAATGGCCATCGCCAGCGCGTACGGCGCGATGACCTGCAGGGTCTCCAGATTCAGCGGGACATCGGGGATGAAGAGGGCCGGCAGCGCGTGGGGAAGCTCGCCCTTGTCTCCGACTGAGGGCACGTCCCAGCCGAAGACGACGACCAGGAGTGTGAGCACCACAATCGCGGCCAGCACCGTGAGCGCCGCGGGCGTCAGACTGGGCAGGACGAACACGATGATGGGGCGAGCAGACACAGCGGATGGACGAGCCACGTCACTGCGACGAGCTCGGGCAGTTGCGAGAGGAAGATGAGAATCGCCAGCGCGTTGATGAAGCCGACCATCACCTGCCGCGGAATGAAGCCTTACTCAGCTGTGCATCGAGAGCGAGCTGAGCGCGGCGACATCCATAATGACGATGCGTCCGCGGCTGCGCTGCGCGATGACGCCGGCATCGGTGAGCCGGCGCAGCTGGCGGCTAAGCGATTCGGGCGTCGTCGACATGAGCGAGGCGATGTCCTTCTTCGACAGCTGCAGGGACACTTCGATGGCACCGTCCGGCCTCGGCCGCGCCGGCAGCGACAGCAGGTAGTCGGCGAAGCGGGAGCTGACGCTGCCCGAGATGACAGAGGCAAGCCGCTTCTCGGTGGCTTCAAGGCGGTTGCTGACCTCTTCGAGCATGCGCATAGCGATATTCGGGTGCTTAGCCAAGAGGCGGGAAAGGTCGGCATGACGGAAGACGCACAGCTCGGTGTCGACGAGAGCCTCGGCCTGGTGGTCGGGCCGGGCACCGGTGAGGAAGGCGGATTCGCCGATGAAGTCCCCGGGGCCGAGGATGCGGATGACCTGTTCACTTCCATCGGCGTTGGAACGGGAGATCTTGACCTGTCCGGTGTGCACGACTATCAGCTGCGAGACATCGGCCCCGGCAGTGTAGAACTGTTCAGCAGAACTCAGGGTCACCGGGCGGGCGAACCCGGCGACCTCCACCTGCTGGGCGCGCGTCAGGCCATAGAAGAGCGGCACACGCGTGACGCAGAGATCTTCTGAGGGTGCTGAACGCACCCGGGTCGAATGAGTCAATCGAAGGCCCTCCTCCTCTTTGTCCAGTGTGGTCCCCTCCCGGCTCCGCGTCACCGGGGTGTTTACGGCTAGCGTTCGATCGCGCGGGCGCTCATGACCGCATGAGCCGAGAACGGGCCCATCTGCTGTGCGACGTCAGCGAAGCCAGCGTCAGCCAGCGCCTGCTCCATGTCCGCCATCGGCCACCGGTACGCAGTGGCGATCGGGTGGCTGAACGCCTCCAGGCGCGGCCCGGAGAAAAACGACAGGAGCAGTGATCCTCCATCGCGCAGCGCGGTGCGCAGGATCGCCAGGGCCTCTGGAAGTTCTCCAAGTCCCATATGGATGAGAGAGTACCAGCTGAGAATCCCGTCCCACCGACGGTCGGCCTCAACCAGGTCTGCGATGGCCCCGTGATGGAACGTCACCCCGGGGAAGTGAGCGCGGGCGAGGTTGACGAGCCGCTCGGCTGGTTCGAGCCCTTCGACCGTGTGCCCGAGTGCGTCGAGGTGGGCGGTCCAACGGCCAGTGCCGGAACCGACGTCGAGAATCCGTCCGCCGACACCCGACGCCCACGGTTCGATGATCGCGCGGTCGGGATCGGCCGGGGAGATCGCCGTCCCGAGGATGCCGGCGACATCGACGACCTGGGTTCCGTACGCCTCGGCTGCACTGGCCTGCGCCCGCGCACCGAACGATCCCCTCAGTGCCCGGTTGCCAGAGGCGTACCTCCGTGCCCTCATGCTGAGTGCCCAGAGGTACGGGTCTGGGCTGGCTCGGCATCCGCGCCCGAGGCAGTCGAGCCGTGGCCTGTCAGGCCCGCCTGGTCTGGTCGCTGGGCTGGTGCTGCTGTGCCGTCGTGGGTATTGCGCAGCAGGCGCATCGCGTTGAGGATCACGATGAGCACCGAGCCCTCGTGCACGAGCATGCCGACTGCCATGGTGACCCCGCCTGCGAAGACACCGGCGAGCAGCAGGATCACGGTGATGAGTGCAATCGCGATGTTCTGCCGCATGACCCTCGCAGTGCGTTTGGCCAGCCCGATCGCCTCGGGCAGTTTCAGGAGGTTGTCGCCCATGAGTGCGATGTCGGCGGTCTCGACGGCCACGGCGGATCCTGCCGCACCCATCGCCACTCCGATGTCGGCGGTCGCCAACGCCGGCGCGTCGTTGACTCCGTCGCCGACCATCGCGACCGTGTGGCCTTCGCGTTGAAGACCTGCCACAGCGTCAAGCTTGTCCTCGGGCAGCAGCGACGCGTGGATCGCGTCGATACCGACCTTCTGGCCGATCGCTTCGGCCACGGGCTGGGTGTCGCCGGTGAGCATCACGACCTTCTGCACACCGTTGGCGTGCAGCCGCTGCACCATCTCCGGGGCGTCTTCACGGATCGTGTCGGCGACCGCGATGACGCCGATCACCTGGCCATCGACTGCGACGATCATCGGCGTCTTGCCTGCCTCTGCCAGCTCTCCGGCTGCCGTGGTTGAGCCCGCGTCGTCGGTGATGCCGTACTTCTCCAGCAGCTGGGCGTTGCCGACCAGCACGTGATGCCCGTCGACGTCGCCTTCGATGCCTCTGCCGATGACGGGAGTGACCGAACCGGGTACGCCGTCTGGGGCGACGCCTGCGGCGCGTGCTCCGTCGATGATCGGCCGGGCCAGCGGGTGTTCGGACCCCGCCTCGACAGCGGCCGCCCAGCGCAGCACGCCGCGCCGGTCTGCAGCCGGACCGAGGACGACGACATCGGTGAGCTCCGGCCGGCCTTCGGTTAGGGTGCCGGTCTTGTCGACAGCGACGGCCGAGATCTTAGCTGAGGTCTCGAGGTATTCGCCGCCCTTGACGAGGATTCCGTTGCGGGCTGAACGGCCGATGCCGGAGACGATCGCCACCGGGATGGAGATGACGAGTGCACCGGGGCAGCCGATGACGAACAGGGTCAGTCCGAGAACGACATCGCCGGAGATGAGGCCTGCGGCGAACGCGAAGACCATGACCGCTGGCGTGTACCGCTTGGAGAAGCGGTCGATGAACGCCTGCGTCTTGGCCTTGGCGTCCTGAGCCTCTTCAACGCGGTGGATGATGCGCGCGAGCGTGGTGTCGGCTCCGATGCCGGTCGCCATCACCTGGAGGAACCCGCTGCGTGAGATCGAGCCGGCGAACACATGGTCTGCGGTGGTCTTCTCAACCGGAATGGATTCGCCGGTGATCGAGGCCTCGTCGACGGAGCCGGTGCCGGCGATGACCTGCCCGTCGACGGGAACTTTGGCGCCGTTCTTGACGAGGACGACGTCGCCCATGCGGACGTCGTGGGCAGCGACTTCGACCTGCTCGCCGTCGCGCATGACGACGGCAGAGTCCGGGGCGACGGCGACGAGCTCGGCCAGGGCCGAGCGGGTCTTGTTCATGGTGCCGGCTTCGAGCGCGTGGCCGATGGCGAAGAGGGAGGTGACGGCTGCAGCTTCCCAGAAGTTGCCGATGAGCACGGCACCGATCGCTGCGATGGAGACGAGCAGGTCGATGCTGATGAATCTCACCATCAGGGCGCGTGCAGCCTTGATGACGATACCGTATCCGGCCACCACGGCCGCGGCGAGCATGAAGGCGTTGGCCAGGGTGAAGGCGTGGCCGGAGCAGTGGGCGTGTTCGCCCGGATCGATCCACCACTGCGAAGTGAGTTCCAAGTTCCAGGCGCCGGCGACGAGCCGCTCGACGCCGAATGAGGTGAGGATGAGCAGGCCGGCAGCAACAGGGATGAACCAGTTGCTGTACCGCCACCTGCGGAGCGCATTCACGAGTATCCCGCCTTTCGTGCTGAGAATGGGATGGCTGTGCGTTCTGCGCTGGTTGGCCCGCGGCTGCCGATCGGTCTGCGACCGGCGGCCAGGATGCGACGGGCAGCCAGCAGGACCTCAGTCAGAAGGCAGAGGCCTTCGACTTGTACCCGGCCTTGGCGACGGCGGCGATGAGGTCGTCGACGGAGGTCTTCGACGTGTCGTGGTCGACCTCCACACGGCCCGAGGCGAAGTGCACCTTCACGTTGTCGACTCCGTCGAGCTTGCCGACCTGCTTTTCGATCTTGCCGACGCACGAGGGGCAGGAGAAGCCTTCGGCCCGGAGGAGGGTGTGGGTGTTGCCTGTCGTCTGTGGCATGGTGATTCCTTTCCTTACGCCCCCGTTCGGAGGCCCGACCGGAACCTTTCCTGGTCTTCGCTTCTCACCGTATGGAGATTCCAGGCACCGCGCCTTGACGCAGGTCAAGTGCCGCCGGAAACCGCCTGCGTGAGCGCGCGAAGCGACCTGCAGACAACAGACGGGAGCCCCCGCCGCGGATTGGGCGGGGGCTCCCGTGGAGATCCGTGAGAGCAGCGCACGGACAGATTCTCGTTTGGCGGTGAGTGTGGGATTCGAACCCACGGAAGGGGGTTGCCCTTCAACGGTTTTCAAGACCGTCACTTTCGGCCGCTCAGTCAACTCACCTCGACATCCGCGGCGGTTGAGCCGCCCGGAGTCCACATCACAGCATAAACCACTTCAGTCGCGGTTGGGGAACCTCGGCAGGGTCGTCGGGCGGGCTGGAATCGGCGGGAACTGGGTGGCTGCGGCCGCCTCGGCGTCGGCGTCCTCGTCGATGACCGCGTCATCGGGGTCGGCGTTCGCGTCCGTGCCCGAGGCGGTGGTTTCTCTGGCCGCGTCCGTGTCCGAGGCGGCGGTTTCGCTGGCGTCGGATTCCGGCTGGGCAGGTGCCGGGTCGGGGGTCTGTTCCGGTGCTGTCGGCGGGGCTGCCGGTCGGGCCGGTGCCTCTGGCCGCAGGGCCACCTCCTGGTCGGCTGCCGTCTCCGCCGCCGCAGTCTGATCCGCCGCTCCGGGTCCCCCTCCGGTCTTCTCGGCGCGGGCGACCTCGGTGTCGAGGTCGTCGTAGGCATCGGGCACAGGGTCAGCCGGCTGGGCGATCTCCTCGACCGCGCTCTGAGCGAACTCCTCGGCGCTGACAGTCTCCTCGGCGTTCCAGGCAGTTGCCGCACCGGTCGCGCCACCCGCGGCACCACCGGCCGCACCGCCGGCCTCACCAGCAGCCTCACCCTCGGCATCATCCTCAGGCTGGGAGTCATGTTCCAGCCGACCGCCGAGCAGCAGGGTCAGGGTCGCCAGCGGCACGATGAGCCAGGTGGGCCGGTTGCGCAGCTCGGTCACGACCTCGACGAGCAGCCGGTCGATGAGCACGGCCCGCAGCATCGGATCGTGCAGTCCGACCGAGGCGCCGACGGCATGCGAGTAGCCAGTGAGCAGTGAGTTCTGCGCCTGTGAGGACCACAGGTACTCGGGCGAGTCGACGACCTCGCGCAGCGATTCGTGCCCGTCGGAGAGCCCGGACAGCCCGATGAACGTCGGCTGCGCATCGGCCTTAAGGGCACCGGTCCGGCGCAGCCGGGCGTAGCCGGCGGCGTAGTCGATGCTGCGCAGCAGCGCGACGAGGTCGATCGCCGCAGGCTTCGGGAATTCCTGGGTGGCGGCGGAGAAGTTGACGACGGTGAAGCCGACGACCGGGCTGGTGAGCACCTGGTTGAGCGTCAGCTCGCCGTGGATCCGCTGCAGCGCACCGACGGTGTCGAGCCGGCTGAGGTTCGCCCGGTGCTCCTTGAGCTTGGCCTGCAGATCGCCGAGCGCCAGCGGTGCGCGGGCGAGCGCCCAGTCGATGCGCTCCTGCCATTTGGCGACCCAGTCCTCGGTCGGCTCCCCGGCCCCGCGCACCACACCGAACTCAGCAGCGAGATCCAGGTGCAGCTCGCCGATCCGCGCGCCGAGCGCCGAGGCCTTCTTGTTGTAGCTGCCGATCGACCCCGAGTCCACCGCACAGGCGATGTCGACAGCCTCACGCCAGGCCGGCTGCGAGTCAGGATACTGGACCGACAGCATCGCCAGCGGCGCCGACCGGGTCTCCAGCTCCTCGGCGTCGAACCAGCGGCCGGACACCCACCCCATCACCTCGGGCACGGCGCGCGACTCCGCCTCGGTCAGGGCGACGGGAATCCGCACCGCCTGGCTGAGTCCCGGCTGGACGACGCGGAAGAAGGTGAGCACGCAGGGGTTCTCGGGGTCTTCGATGACGACGGTCGACTCGTGTGCGCGGGCCTCCAGCAGCTCCAGGCGCACCGAGGCGGCGTAGTCGAGCATCTGGTGCTCGGTCTGCACGCGGTGGAACTTCGTCATCGCGTTGCTCACTGCGTGTGCTGCGACCTGGCCGCCCTCGAACCGGCGGGCGGTGGCCGCGGCGTGGGCGCAGTTGATGACGAAGACCGGGTCAGCACACCCGTCGTATACCCAGCAGGGGCCGAGCGTGATGTCATCGATGGTGCCGATGAGGTGGGCGCGCAGGGCGAAATTCTCGCTCGTGCGGAAGCTTAAGGGGACGTTGATGCGGCGCAGCGTGCGTCCGTCGCCGACGGAGATGATCGCCTGAGTGCCGCGCACGGTGCCCTCGCCGGAGTCCCATTCGAACAGGCGGGTGACGGACATCGGCGTGATGTCGGGGTCGGCGCCGAGCTCGGTCTCCAGTTTGGGGAACCAGCTCTGCCGGGGCAGCCAGGCAGAGAGCAGACCTTCGAGTTCACTGCTGATGGCCACCGTGTTCCCCCTTGGCGTTGCGTCGGCGCGGGCTCGCATCATGCGCTAGGGCACACTCTACCGAAACCGCGCAGTGCGGCCGGGAGGGCACGCCCGGCATACCCGGCCTGACCAGCGCCGAGGCGGTGCCCGCCGCACCGGCGTCCGGTCCCGAGGCGGGGCCCGCCGAAGCGTCGTTCGTCACCGACTGACACGAAACTGCTCACCATATGGCACGAACTGACTCATGACGTGACACGACCACAGCGGCGGGCACACAATGGGGAGGTGCTCATTCATGAACAGAAGATCTGGAACCTGCCGACCGCCAGCGACGTCGAGGCCGCTGCTGCGCTCATTTCGGATTCCATCATCACCTCTCCGCTGCACATCTCCGAGCGCCTGTCCGATGCGATCGGCTCGACGATCTACCTCAAGCGCGAAGATCTCCAGCTCGTGCGCTCGTACAAGATCCGCGGCGCCTTCAACTTCCTCCTGCAGCTGACCGCTGACGAGCGCGCCCACGGCGTTGTGTGCGCCTCGGCCGGCAACCACGCGCAGGGCTTCGCGAAGGCGTGCAAGGAGCTCGGCGTCAAGGGCCGCA
Organism: Brevibacterium luteolum; assembly: GCF_025147615.1. Lineage (NCBI taxonomy): Bacteria > Bacillati > Actinomycetota > Actinomycetes > Micrococcales > Brevibacteriaceae > Brevibacterium > Brevibacterium luteolum. Next base: position 12,328 of record NZ_JALXPM010000016.1, read on the forward strand.
TCTTCGTGCCGAAGACGACGCCGCGGCAGAAGATCGACCGGATCCGCTACTTCGGCGGCGATGAGGTCACCGTCGTCATCGACGGCTCGACCTACGACGACGCCTCGGATCTGGCGGCGAACTACGCCGAGACCCACGGCGCGCTGCTCGTCTCGGCCTTCGACCACCCGCGCACCGTCGCCGGGCAGGGCACCATCGCCGCGGAGATCCACGAGCAGCTGTCCGAGGATCCCGACTTCATCATCGTGCCCGTCGGCGGCGGCGGTCTGCTCGCCGGCATCGCCGCCTACGCCGCCGAGCACATGCCCGACACCCAGGTCATCGGCGCCGAGCCCGCCGGGGCGGACTCGATGATCGCAGCCCTGGCCGCCGGCCGCCCGGTCGCCTTGGAGAACATCGACTCGTTTGCCGACGGCGCCGCCGTGCGCCGGGCCGGCGACCTGACCTACCGGATGATCGCCGACCTCGGTCTGCGCATCGACCCGGTGCCCGAGGGCCGGGTGGCCTCGGAGATGCTCGAGCTCTACCAGGTCGACGGCATCATCGCCGAACCGGCCGGCGCGCTGGCCTCGGCGGCAATCGGCGGCAAGCACTCGCGCGCCCCGATCACGATCCCGCCGGGTTCGACGGTCGTGTGCATCGTCTCCGGCGGCAACAATGACATCTCCCGCTACTCGGAGGTCATCGAGCGCTCGCTCGTGTACGAGAACCTCAAGCACTACTTCATCGTCAACTTCCCGCAGGAGCCCGGTGCGCTGCGCCGCTTCCTGTCCGAGGTGCTCGGCCCAGATGACGACATCTCGCTGTTCGAGTACATGAAGCGCTCCGACCGCGAGACCGGCCCGGCGTTCGTCGGCATCACCCTCGGCCAGGCGCAGAGCCTGCCGGGTCTGCTCGCCCGGATGGACGCCTCACCGCTCGAGATCGAGAAGGTCTCGCACGACTCGCCGCTGTTCCGCATGTTCGTCTGAGCCCCGCGCCCGAGGCGGTGCTCGCGTGATCGTGTGGCGATACTGACCGCACACCCAGCCCTGGGCGATAGGCTTGCCTCATGCGAGCTATGACGATTCCTCAGCCCGGCGGCCCAGAGGCCCTGGTGCTCTCCGACGACGTCGAGACTCCCGCAATCGAACCCGGCTCCGTGTTGGTCAAGGTCCATGCCGCCGGCATCAACCGAGCGGATATCCTGCAGCGGCAGGGCCATTACGACCCACCCGAGGGCGCCACCGAGATCCCCGGCCTGGAGGTCTCAGGCACCATCGCCGAGGTCGGTGCCGAAGTGACCGGCTGGAAGACCGGCGACCGCGTCGCCGCCCTGCTCTCCGGCGGCGGCTATGCCGAGTACGTCGACGTGCCGGCCGGTCAGCTGCTGCCCGTCCCCGATCACGTCGACCTCACCGCGGCAGCCGCCCTGCCGGAGGTCGTCTCCACCGTGTACTCGAATGTCGTCATGGAGGCCGGGCTGCGCGCTGACCAGTGGCTGCTCGTCCACGGCGGCGGCTCGGGCATCGGCACCTGCGCCATTCAGCTCGCCCGGGCGCTCGGCGCCCGCGTAGCCGTCACCGTCGGCTCGGAGCGCAAAGCCGCGTTCTGCCGCGAACTCGGCGCTGATGCCGTCATCAACTACCGCGAGGAGGACTTCGTCGACCGGATCCGCGAGATCACCGCATCCGATCCCGCCACCGACCCGGCCGGCGACTCGTGCACCCCGGGCGCGAACGTCATCCTCGACCTCATCGGCGCGAAATACCTCGAGCGCAACATCAAAGCGCTGGCGAACGACGGCCGGCTCGTCATCATCGGCATGCAGGGCGGGGTCAAGACCGAGATCAACCTCGCCCGCCTGCTCACCGGCCGCAAGCACATACTCGGCACAACCCTGCGCGCCCGCCCGGCTGCGCAGAAGGCGCTCATCGTCGCCACGGTCCGCCAGCACATCTGGCCGCTCGTGCTCGACGGCACCATCCGCCCGATCATCCACGACACGCTGCCGCTGGCCGAGGCCGGACGCGGGCACGCGATGCTCGAAGATGGCGATAGCATCGGCAAGGTGCTGCTGCGCGTCGGCGATGACGCCCAGCCCGCCTGACCGCCCCACGAAGGAGACGAGGACGATATGACCGACGAGACCACCCCGCAGGCCCCGCACCTGGAGACTCTCGCGCAGGCAGCCGCCCGCCTCAACGGCGGGCACAGCACCCCCGGCCCCGAGGCGGACCCCGCCTCGGGCGCTGACGAGACCACCCAGCAGGGTGAGCAGGCGGCGCAGCGCCGGGACACCTCGGGGCAGGACACCTCGAGCCGGGACAGTGGTGGCCAGCGAGCCCCCGGCGCCGAGGCGGGCGAGCAGTCGGCGCGCCAGCAGGGTGGGCAGGAGCGCTCGGCGAAGATCTCCGAGCCCGGCAAGATCGTGCGCGTGGGCACGATGGCCCAGCAGCTGCTCGAAGAGGTCCGCAAGACCGATCTCGATGAGGCCGGCCGCGGGCGGCTGGCCGAGATCCACCGGCGCACGATCGAAGAGCTCTCGGCTGGCATGTCCGATGAGCTCATCGACGAGCTCAAGCGCCTCGATCTGCCCTTCGGGGAGTCGGAGACCCCGTCGATCGGTGAGCTGCGGATCGCGCAGGCCCAGCTCGTCGGCTGGCTCGAAGGTCTCTTCCACGGTATCCAGACCGCGCTCATGAGCCAGCAGGCGCTCGCACAGTCGCAGGCCGGTCAGGAGGCCGGTGCACTGCCGCGCGGGGTGGTCGTGATGGGCCAGGAGGACGGCGGTGGGGACAGCGACTCTGAGGCCGAGCAGCGACCCGGCAACTACCTCTGAGACCGGCATGGGCATCCTGTCTCGGCTGACGGGACTGTTCTCCCCGGCCGAGCACGCCGCGCGTGAAGCCGACCGGGAGTTCGGCACCGGGGTGTGGCGTCAGCACCACGACCGGTTCATGCGCGCCGTCGACCGCTTCTACGAGACCGCTGTCGCACTCGGCCGCGAGACCGGGGACTCCACCGAAGCCGCCCAGGATGCCGGCGAGCAGATCGCGGCTCTCACCGCACCGCTGAATGAGGCTGCTGGGCAGGTCACGGAGCTCACCCGCCGGCTGCATGCGCGCTGGCCGGTCGAGGGTCTTGTCGTCCCGGCCGGTGTGCGCAGTGCCTGCGGGCCGCTGCCGGAGAGGTTGTCCCAAGCAGCGACCAAAGCCGCCGAGGCGGGCCAGGCGGCTGCGATGGCCCGGATCGCCGTGCGCACGGGTCAGGACCCGGCCGCCCCGACCGCGGCGGCGACACGGTTCGTCGGCGATGTCACCGCACTCATCGACGAGTGCACCCGCCTCGACGCGGCGAGCTGATAGATATAGAGGTAGGCCGCCCCGCATGTGGGGTGCCGGCAACAGCACCAATTCAATGGGTGCATGCATTGGATAGGTATACGTTTTCAATAGGTATCGGCGAGACGGGGGTCAGCAGTGAGCGAGACGAGCACACCGCAGGCACCGCATGAGCATCCGGAGAACATCCGACTCGTGGCCAGCGATGTCGACGGCACGCTGCTGCAGCGCTTCCAGCCGATCCCCCAAGCCACCGTCGAAGCGGTCAATGCGCTCGTGGCCGCCGGTGTCGACTTCGTGCCGGTGACCGGCCGGCCGGTCCGCTGGCTCGCACCCCTGCAGCGGGACCTGCCGATCGTGCGTCATGTCATCTGCGCCAACGGCTCGATCGTGTACAACCTGCAGCGCGACGAGGTCGTCCATGCCCACCTCATCAGCACCGAGGTCCAGCACGAGCTCATCAGCCGGGTGCGGGCGCACATGCCCGAGGCGAAGCTCGCCTTCGAAACGCTCGATGCCTTCTGCATCGAGCCGGGTTTCGTCACCCGCTGGCCGCAGGAGGCCGTCATCATCGACCCGGCTGAGAGCAGGGACATCCGAGAAGTCGCCAAGATCATGGTGCGCGGGCCCTCGACTGATTCCGATGCGATGCTCGCTGCCGTCAGCGAGCTTATTGGCGATGCGCTGCACGCCACGCATTCGAATCCGACCACTGGGCTCATCGAGCTCGCTGCTGCCGGGGTGACGAAGGCGCATACGCTGGCTGAGTACTGTCAGCGCCGGGGGATCGACGCCGACGATGTCGCCGCGTTCGGCGATATGCCCAATGACATTGAGATGCTGACCTGGGCCGGCTGGGGGTATGCGATGGCCGACGGCCACCCAACCACTCTCGCCGCCGCCCGCGCCGTAGCTCCTGCAGTGCATGATGGGGGGATCACTGAAGCAATCCGGGCCTTCGCAGCGGCAGCACAGCGTCGCACCGATGGGGGTTCTGGCGGGATTGTCCGAATCTCCGACTAATTCTTTCGGTACCCCTGGGGTCATTTCACCTGCGCAGACAGTCATTCGCAAGGTGAATTCGCCATAAACTCACCTGCCCCAGCTTTCACTTCAGGATCACTCAGGCTACTCTGAGACTCGTGTGTTGCGGAATGGTAACGACTTCCTCCCGCCGAGCCCGCAGCCAGCATTGACACTGAACACACCTTTGGAGTACTGACACATGACGAAACGCAATTCGCTGCGGGCCCTGGGCCTGAGCGCTGCGATCATCGTCGGAGCAGGCGGCTCTCTCGCTGCTTCTCCGGCTTTCGCAGCCCCGGAAGCCCTGCCGACGGCAGGCGCTGCATTCAAGAAGTTCCAGAACGACGCCTTCACTGCTGGCGCAGCTGGCGTCGGCGCTGCCGGTCAGGACGTTCTCCTGGCTGTTGATGTGACGGCCGATGACGCTGAGGAAGTTCTCGCACTGGCCGAGGACCACAGCAATGTCGAGGTCATGAAGCTCAACGGACCGATCCAGCCCGCCGCACAGACCGATGTCGTCGGCGGCTCTGGCTATCGGATCAACGAAGCCAGCCTCTGCTCCTTCGCCTTCTCGGCCTGGACCCCAGAGGGCGACGAGGCTGCACTCTCTGCAGGACACTGCGGTTCGGTCGGAGACCAGGTTTCCCGCTCGCTCCCAAGCACCGATGTCGAGTTCACCGGCGACGAGAAAGACAAGATGCCGGAGAACAAATACACCTCTACATACATGGACGATTTCGGTGAGTTTACGTTCTCTCAGTGGGGTGGCAAGGAAGATCCCTACGTCGAGCCGCCAGAAGAGGGCCAGGAACCGTCCGAGGATTTCAAGACGGTCACCGATATCGCGCTCATTGAGAAGACCAATGACAAGCTGAAGATGAAGCCTGAGGTCACTGACTGGACTACGAAGTCCAGCGACGACCTGTCAGCCTCCACCCAGGTCATCACGTCCGTCGGCAAAGCGGCTGAGGGCGACGCCATCAAGAAGTCGGGTCGCACGACAGGGCTCACCGAGGGTACAGTCAAAGGCCACATGGTCTACGCTCTCACCGACACGGTGGACTCGAGCAAGGTGCGTTACGCCACTGGCTTCGTCGCATCGAATACCCTTCGTCCCGGTGACTCCGGTGGAGCTTGGTACAACGACAAGGGTGAAGCTATCGGCATCTCCTCTGGTTACGTTGTCGGCGCTGAGAGTTGCGCACCTAACGTTACAAACTGTTCAGAAGAAGACTGGTCGTTTGTCACCGACATCAACCACGGTCTGAAGCAGATGCCAGCAGGAACCGAAGTTCGTCTGCACGTTGACGCCCCGGAGGTTAAGAACGTTACGGTCGCACCCGGCGCCACCGTATCGGGCACGACGGAGGCCAATGCTACTGCCGAAGTTGCTAAGGAGAGCAAGGATAAGCCGGAGGGCTTCAAGGCTGGGCCGGGAAAGTTCTCGTTCACTGCTCCCAATGCAGCTGGCGAATACGAGTACACGTTCATCGCTCGCAAGGGTAAGTTCAACGTGTCCGAGCCCACTACTATCAAGGTGACCGTTGAGGGCGGCACGTCGCCGTCGCCGACCCCGACTGATGACCCGACGTCGACTCCGACTGACGATCCGACGTCGACTCCGTCGCCGACTACGACTGATGAGCCGACCGCAACGCCGACCGAGGATCCGTCGGATGACCCGGCAGAGCGCGCTCTGTCGATCGACCCGGAGAATATCAAGGCGACCGACTTCGTCAAGAAGGACGCAGTGACGATCGCAGCTTCCGGCTGCACGCCGGGCACCGAGGCCAACCTCGAAGTCAAGCCGCGCGGCTCGAACGTCACCGGCCACACGGACACCGCCACGGTCGATGAAGACGGCAATGTCGGATTCTCCGTCTACGGAGAGAACGCCGATATGCCGAACGCCTACATCGGCGACTACGACGTCACCGTCTCCTGCGACGGCGGCGACGACCTGACCGGCACCTTCACTGTCACCGAAGCCGGTGGCAAGGACGATGACGGCAAGGGCGGCGACGACAAGAAGGATGACAACAAGGACCTTCCGCGCACCGGTTCTGAGGCACTCCGCTCCCTCGGAGCTGCAGCTGCCCTCATCGCCGGTGGTGCAGGACTCTACGTCCTCGCTCGCCGCCGGAAGAACTGAGGCCGCTGACACCGTGACTGCCTAACAGCAGGAACGCGAGCTGATTCGGGCTGTGAACCACAACGGTTCACAGCCCGAATCGCATTCACACGGCAGCAGCAGAACGGCTAGCCTGACAACATGAACTCCGACCCCCGCGAAAATGACGGCAACTCGCTTACGATGCACGACGTGGCCGGCACCTGGCGATCAGACGAACCCGGTCAGCCGTACCTGACATTCAACGACGAAGGCGCTGCATGGGGAACCGACGGCTGCAACGGCATCAACACCTCCTACACGCTCGACGGGTCGACGATCACGATCGAACCGTGGATCGCCACCGCTCGCGCATGCCTGGGCGTCAACGACTGGCTGCGCATGGCCCGCTTCGCTGAAATCCACGGTGACACCATGACCGTTCGCAACCGGAATGACGACGCCATCGGAACCCTGTTCCGATCTGCCGAAGAGGTCACAAAGCCCTGACAATCGGCGACGCTGCGCGTCTGGGCATCAGCCTTCGAAGTATCCTGAAACACATGAGAACATTGAAAACTGGCTCGTTTGCCGCAGCCGGCATCTCGATGCTGCTGCTTTCCGCGTGCGGAGCTGGCGAGGGCAACGGCACTGTCTCCCCGAGTGAATCCCCCAACGCCACAGACACCTCCGGTGCGACCTCCGAGGAAACCAGCACCGCAGATCCGGGTGACCCGTCCGGCGATCTGACACCCGAAACTCTTGAAGGCAAATGGGGCGCCGACCAGAAGGGCGATCCATTCCTCGACTTCAACACCGATGAGACGGTCATCGGCACCGACGGGTGCAACGGCATCAACAGCACCTACACGATCGAGGGATCGACGATTCACTTCGAACCATGGGTGACAACCGCCAAAGGCTGCACCGATATCGACGCCTGGCTCAGCGGTGCCAGCACTGCCGAGATCACAGATTCGAATGAGAACGCCGATGAGATGACCGTCAAGGACAAGGACGGCAAGGAGATCGGCACACTCATCCGAGAGAAGTAGGACTTCCCCAGCAGCCCTCCGCTCTTCCAGCGCCACACGGCCTGGGCGGCTGAGTTACCTCAGCTGTCCAGGCCGAAGTAGTCTTCGAGTGCGGTCGCCAGGCCGTCCTCCTCCACCGTTCCGGTGACGACGTCGGCCTGTGCCTTGAGTTCGTCCTTCGCCTGGCCCATGGCGATGCCGTGGGCGACCCACTGCATCATCTCCATGTCGTTCATGCCGTCGCCGGCGCACACGGTCTCCGATCGTGCGACGCCCAGCCGCTGGCAGACGTATTCGACGCCGCTGGCCTTCGACACTCCGTCAGGGGCGATATCGAGCCAGTTCGACCAGCCGACGGAGTAGGTCACACCGTGCAGCCCGATCCGCTCGACGGCGTCGAGGAACTCCTCATTGCTGCCGTTGAGCTCGCGCATGACGATACGAGTGGCTTCCTTGTCCATAAGCTCATCGAAGCTCACGAGATTGAGCTGCTCATTCGACGCCAGCTCACCGACCGGGAACTCTCCAGACGCCCAGCGCATGAGCTCGGCGTCCTCGACCATGAACAGTGCCATCGGCAGATGCTCGCGCATCCGCGCGAGCATCGGCGCCGGGTCGAAGGTCTCCACGTGGTGGACTTCCCAGCCCTTCTCAGCCTCCGGGGTGATCCGCACGATCACCGAACCGTTGGAGGCGATGAGGTACCCGTCGCGCTGTCCGAGACGGTTGGCCACCTCGAGCGCGCCGCCGACTGAACGGCCGGTTGCAATGACGACATGGTGGCCGGCAGCCTCAGCTGCCTGGATGGCGGAGCGCACCCGATCGGTCATCATGTCGTCGTAGTCGACGATCGTGCCGTCGACGTCGAGGGCAATGATGTGGGGCTTCAATCTTCTCCTCAGTCTTCGTAGCGTGCGCCGTCCGGCCCGTAGCCCGACATGCCGCCGAGATAGGGGCGCAGCGCAGTGGGGATGCGCACCGAGCCGTCGGCCTGCTGGTGGTTCTCCAGCAGAGCGACGATCCAGCGGGTGTTGGCCACGGTGCCGTTGAGGGTGGCGACCGGCCGGGTGCCCTTGTCGGTGCGTTCGCGGATCTTCAGGCGGCGAGCCTGGAAGGTGGTGCAGTTCGATGTCGAGGTCAGCTCACGGTACGTCTCCTGCGTCGGCACCCAGGCCTCGCAGTCGTACTTCCTGGCAGCCGAGTCGCCGAGGTCACCGGCGGCGATGTCGACGACCCGGTATGGCAGCTCGCACTTGGCCAGCATCTCCTCCTGGATCGACAGCATCCGCTCGTGCTCTGCCAGCGCATCCTCCTGCTTGACGTAGGAGAACATCTCGACCTTCTGGAACTGGTGGACGCGCAGGATGCCGCGGGTGTCCTTGCCGTAGGAACCGGCCTCACGGCGGTAGCACGGCGACCAGCCGCCGTAGCGCTTGGGCCCGGCGTCGAGGTCGAGGATCTCGTCCATGTGGTAGCCGGCCAGCGGCACCTCAGAGGTGCCGACGAGGAACAGGTCGTCGGCTTCGAGGCGGTAGACCTCATCGGCGTGCTCACCGAGGAAACCGGTGCCTCCCATCACCTCAGGCTTGACCAGCGTGGGGGTGATGACAGGACTGAAGCCGTGCTTCTCAGCAGTGTCGAGGCCCATCGTCAGCAGCGCCAGCTCGAGACGGGCGCCGAAGCCGGTGAGGTAGTAGAAGCGGGCACCGGAGACCTTCGCGCCGCGGGCGGTGTCGATCGCGCCGAGGCCCTCACCGATCGCGAGGTGATCCTGGGGTTCGAAGCCCTCGGCTGCGAAATCGCGCGGGGTGCCCTCACGGCGCAGCTCAACGGAGTCGTCCTCCCCGCCGGCGGGCACGCCGTCGATGACGAGGTTGGGCAGCTTGCGCACGAGTTTGTCGAAGGCGAAGCCGGCTTCGTCGGCATCGGCCTGCAGTGCCTTGACCTTCTCCGCTTTGCCTTTGGCCTCGGCGACGAGCCTGGCTTTGGCGTCCTTGTCCTTCTCCTTGGCGACCTGCTTGCTGAACGACTTCTGCTCAGCGCGGGCCTCCTCGAAGGACGTCAGCGCTGCGCGCCGGGCCTCGTCAGCGGCGAGGATCTCATCGACGAGTCCCGGATCCGCCTCACGGGCCTGCTGGGAGGCCTTGAACGCCTCGGGGGTTTCTCTGAGCTGCTGTAGATCGATCACACACCTAGCCTATCGCTGCGAGGACAGGACGTCTCCCAGCACCCGTTCACCGGAATTTCGCCCGCTCAGGCTGAGTCAGCTGGACCGGTTCGCGGAGTAGATTGGTGTCATGGAAACTTCAACCGGAATGCTCTTCCTCCTGGCCCTCGCCGTCGTCATCCTATGTGTCGGTCTGTTCATAGGCTACTGGCTCGGTTCCCGCTCACGTGCCGCGGATCGCCGGGCAGCGCAGCAGTCTGCTGCGGGCAGGGATCAGCAGCTCGATGTTGAGGATCTCACGAGCGCAGACAGCCAGTCGGGCCAGAGCGCCGATATCCCGCCGAAGCCGCGCGCGGCCGTCATCATGAACCCGATCAAGGATGTGACCGGTGACTTCGCCGCAGTCGCCTCGGCGGTGTGCCGCCAGGAGGGCTGGCAGCCGCCGCTCATCATCGAGACCACCGAGGACGATCCCGGTGAGGCGATGGCCCGCAAGGCGCTTGACGCCGGAGTCGACCTCGTCGTCGCCGCCGGCGGTGACGGCACCGTGCGCGCCGCCGCCGAGGTGCTGGCCGGCACCGACACCCCGATGGGCATCATCCCGATGGGCACCGGCAATCTGCTGGCCCGCAACATCGGCCTGCCGCTCGACCGGCAGGAATGGGCGATGCGCATCGCCCTGTGGGGCCAGGACAAGCCGATCGACATCGGTCACGCGCAGACTGCCCCCGATGGTGAGGACTCCGCCTTCCTCGTCATGGCCGGGCTCGGCTTCGACGCCGCCGTCATGGCCGACACCGACTCCGACCTCAAGTCGAAGGTCGGCTGGCTGGCCTACTTCGAGGCCGGTGCCCGCAAGCTCGTCGGCTCCCCGACCCGCGTGACGATCACCGTCGACGGCGTGCAGGCGGTGCGGGCCAAAGTCCGCTCGGTGGTGGGCGGCAACTGCGGCAAGATCCAGGGCGGCATCGTCCTCATGCCCGAGGCCGACATCGCCGACGGCATCCTCGACCTCCTCGTCGTAGCCCCGAAGAACGCCTTCCAATGGATCGGTGTGGCCGCCTCGGTGTTCTCCCGCCAGAAGCGCAAGGGCCTGCACACGCAAATTCTGCGCGGCGAGTCCGTCGTCATCGAATGCGAAGAGAAGATCGACATGCAGATCGACGGCGACCCGCTCGGCGAGACGGACTACCTGGCCATGCAGGTCGAACACCATGGTCTCATCGTGCGCACCCCGACCCGGGAGCAGACCCGCCTCATCCGTCAGGAGGGGTGGCCGCTGCCCGTCGCCTGAGCCTCTTCCGCTCAGCTGAACCTGGGTATATCCTGAGTATCTGGTCGCCCGGCTTGAAAGGCACGCCATGAGACTCTCCCGCACCTGCGCAGCAGTCCTCATCGCCTTCACCATGTCCGCCGGTGCCACCCCAGCCCTTGCGCAGCCCGCCGATGACGCCATGCAGGCCACCGGCCCGCGTCCGGGCAGCAGCACTGCTGAGGATCGGAGCCCAGCTCCGGAGCAGACGGTGCCCGACACTTCGGCGACCGCACCGGACAGCACGCAGGAGCACTCAGCCGACGAATCCGGCGGCTTCACTCAGTCACCGGCGACGCCCGAGGCGGAGACCCCGCAGCCTGCCGCCACCGGGGACACGACCGCAACGGAACCGGCGCCCACCACCGAGACCGCGACCGGCACCTCGGGCACGGAAGAGGCGACTGCGGAGAAGACCCTCACGATCGAGCCGGGCAAGCTGAGCGCCTCGGATTTCGTGCGCGAGGACGCCGTCATCATCTCCGCCACCGGCTGCCAGCCGGACGCCGATGCGACGATGACCGTCATCCCGCAGGGCATGAACGTCGGCAACTACTCCGAGACCGCCACCGTCGACGCCGATGGGGTCGTCGCGTTCAGCGTCCACGGCCAGCACGACATGATGGCCCAGACCTATGCCGGCGAGTACGCCGTCACGGTCGCGTGCGCCGGCGATGACCAGCGCACCGGCAGCTTCACCGTCACCACCGATGCCGCACCGACCCCGAGCGCCGAACCGGAGGGCAAGCCCGGCGGGCAGGACAGCCGCGGCGCCCGGCTGCCGCGCACCGGCAGCGACCTGCTGGCCGCAGCCGCAGGCGCGATCCTGCTGGCCGTCGGCACCGCCTCGGTCGTCTTCACCCGCCGCCGCGGCTGAAGCTGCGGGCGCAGAGTTCTCGCTGGATTCATCTGGCCGCCAGTGCCCGGATGCTTCGATCCGCTTGGCTGGGTGTGTATCGATCCTGCTTCTGCGAGGTGTCCTGTGAAGACTCTGCTCTCTGCCCTGTCGCTGCGCGGTCTTGCCGCCGGTGCGGCAGCCCTGCTCGCCGCCGGTGCCGGTGTCGCCGTGGCGGCTCCCGCCCAGGCGGCCGACGTCACCGTCGACATGCCCTACCCGATCCCGGTCTCCGAGCTCGCCGACGGCATCCCCGTCACCGTCACCACTGATCCCGGCGCCGAGGTCGACGTGCGCTCGGTCAACGCCATGTTCAACGGCGGTTACACCCTGCCGATCGAAGACGTCGACCGGTTCAACGGCGCAGCCGATGAGTCGGGTGAGTACTCGTTCACCCTCGCCGCTGATGACGCGTTCGTCTCCTCGTTCAAACCGGAGCGCAATGCCACGGTCGGCGAACTGCAGCCCAATGAGGCCGTCGTCGTGCAGGTGAGCAGCGCCAGCAAGAGCACCTCGAAGACGACAGTCGTGACCTACGATGCCGGACACATCGCTGGGCCGGAGACGGCGACCGTCGCCGAGGCGCAGGCTGGCCTGGCATTCTCGGTCCAGGAGGGCCCGGCAGAGGGCTACAGCTACTCCCCTGCCGCGGCACTCGGTGATGAGCCGATCACAGACGTCGCACCGGAGAGCGTAGGACCGGCAGAGGAGTTCACCGTCACCGCGCCGGATTCGGTGGCTGTCGGCGATGAGATCACCGTCAGTGCAGAGACGGTCAAGGGCTCCAACCGGCTGCCGGACACGCTGCCGGTCACCCGGCACACCGTGCGCATCGTCGAGGAGCCGACCGAGGATCCCACTGAGGACCCGACGGACGATCCAACGGTCGACCCGACGGACGATCCCACGGTTGACCCGACCGATGACCCGTCGACCCCGGCCGAGCGTGAACTGATCGTCGATCCCGAGAAGATCGCGGCGGCCGACTTCGTCAAGGCGGACGCCGTCACGATCGTCGCCACCGGATGCGAGCCCGGCAAGGACGCAGAGCTGACCGTCACGCCGGAGAGCGAGAACATCGGCACTCACGTCGACACCGCGACCGCCGATGCCGACGGCACGGTCCCTTTCACCGTCTTCGGCGACAACCCCGAAGCCGCCGAGTCTTACATCGGTGCCTATGACGTCGTCGTCGCCTGCCCCGGTGGAGATGACCTCACCGGTGCCTTCACTGTCACCGCTGGCGACGGCTCGGACGATGACGGGTCCGGCGGTGACGACAAGGGCAAGGATGACAACGGCAAGAACGGCGACGACAAGCGCGATGATCGCAGCCGCCTGCCGCGCACGGGCTCCGAGTTCACCGCTGCCGGCGCCGGTCTGGCGCTGCTGGCGATCGGCACGGCTGGCATCATGCTGACCCGCCGCCGCAGCTGAGCCCGTCATCACAACGCATCACCCCCGGCGGCGCAGGCCACCGGGGGTGATGTGTTCCACGCCAGGTGACCGGGCGCGATCCTCGCGCCTGAGGATCAGATGCCGATACTCTGGAGGCAGAGCCTGCGGTGACGCCCATCCCCGACGTGCAGCTGAGGAGCAGCATTTCCCATGAATGATCGCCCCACTTCTGACAAGACCGCAGAGCGCCGGTCAGCCCTGCGCTCCCGAGCGGAGAAGCGCTCGAAGCAGCAGGCCGAAGCGCGTGCAGATCAGCGCGCCGTCGCCGAGCACGATGGCGGCTCGAGCACTGCAAGCTCCAAGCATCACGACGGATTCTTCGCCCACCTCGGGCTCAAGCCGATCTGGTTCGCCGCCGCCTGGATCGCCCTCATCGTCGTCCTGCTGCTGCCTGGCGATCCCGAGCTCGGCGTGGCCGGTCAGCGGGCGCTGGCGATCCTCGCCTTCGCCGTCATCCTGTGGGTCTCCGAGGCCGTGACCTATCCGGTCTCCTCCGTCATCATCATCGGCCTGACCGCGATCCTGCTCGGCTTCGCCCCTGCGTTGGAAGAAGGCGCCGGCCCCGAGCCGATGGGCTCGACTGAGGCGCTGAAACTCGGCCTGGCCGGCTTCGCCTCCCCGGCCGTCGCGCTGGTGGCAGCCGCGCTCGCGCTCGCTGCGGCGATGCAGGCGACCGGCCTGCACAAACGACTGGCGCTGTGGGTGCTGCGGTTCTCCGGCGAGAAGACCAGCAGCATCCTCATCGGTGCGATCGTCATCTCGATCGTGCTCGCGTTCTTCGTCCCGTCTGCCACCGCTCGCGCCGGAGCCGTGGTGCCGATCCTCCTCGGCATGGTCGCCGCGTTCGGCCTAGCCAACAACTCGAAGCTCGGCGCACTCCTCGTCATCGCCGCCGCGCAGGCGGTCTCGATCTGGAACGTCGGGATCAAGACGGCTGCCGCGCAGAACTTCGTGGCCACCGGTTTCATCTCCTCGGAGATGGGCGTCGACGTCGCCTGGGGTTCGTGGTTCCTGTGGGCAGCCCCATGGTCGGTGCTCATGTCCATCACCCTGTACTTCGTCATGCGCTGGGCGATCAAGCCCGAGGCCGACACGATCGACGGCGGCCGCGAGATGATCCGGCAGAACCTCTCCGAGCTCGGCCCGATCTCCGCCCGCGAGATCCGCCTCATCATCATCGCCGTGCTGCTGCTGATCCTGTGGTCGACTGAGGAGGTGCTGCACCCGTTCGACTCCTCGACGGTGACGATCGTCGCGATCGCGGTGATGCTCACCCCGAAGATCGGCGTGTTCTCATGGAAGGCCGTCGAGAAGCTCATCAACTGGGGCACACTCGTCGTCTTCGCCGTCGGCATCTCACTCGGCTCCCTGCTGCTCAAGACCGGTGCGGCCGCGTGGCTGTCGTCGAAGACCTTCGGGGCGGTCGGCCTGTCGGAGATGCCGATGCTGGCGATCATCGCTGTCGTGTCGGTGTTCACCATCCTCATCCACCTCGGCTTCGCCTCGGCGACCTCGCTGGCCTCGGCCCTCATCCCGGTCTACATCGCTCTCGCGATGAGCCTGCCGGGTGCCGCGCAGGGCGGATTCGGCTTCGTCATCATCCAGCAGTTCGTCATCAGCTTCGGCTTCCTGCTGCCGATCTCGGCACCGCAGAACATGCTCGCCTACGGCACCGGTGCGTTCACCGCCAAGCAGTTCCTCAAGACCGGTATCCCGCTCACCATCGCCGGCTACCTGTTCGTGCTGCTTCTCTCGGCGACGTACTGGAAGTGGCTGGGACTCGTCTGAGGCTCGGGTTCAGGCAGGCACGCTCCGAGGTGGGACGTTAAGCTGAGGACATGGCACTCGATGCAGATCAGCTTCAACGCGACCTCGACCTGCGACTGCTCGGCGAGCAGTTCTTCCTGCAGGCACTCGACCAGCTCTCCCGCGCCGATCTCGACCAGCCCTCATTGCTGCCCGGCTGGACCCGCAAGCACGTTGCGGCACACGTCATCCACAACGCAGAGGCGTTCATGCGGCTGCTCGAATGGGCCCGCACCGGCGAGGAGAACCGGATGTACCCCTCGCGGCAGGCCCGCGATGAGGAGATCGACTCGACTGTCGCCCTCATCTCCAACGGTGATGTCATGACGATGGCCCATGAGGTCGTCGACGAGCTCAGCGACGAGTTCGACGACATGGACGATGAGGCCTGGAACGCAACGGTCGTCAACGGGCGGGGCGAGGACATCCAGGCCGCGCAGATCCCGTGGTCGCGGGCGCGGGAGGCCTGGATGCATTCCCTGGACCTCAACATCGGGATGACGACCCTCGACTTCCCGGCTGCGATGGTCAACGCACTGCTCGATGAGATCACCGACACGTGGATCGCCCGCGACGAACCGGTCAACTTCACGCTCAACATCACCGACCGCGACGACTCCCCGCGCACGGTCGTCGCCGGGCCGAAAGACAGGCGTCCAGCTGAGCCGATCGAGGTGACCGGCGAGGCAGCCGAGATCGTCTCCTATCTCACCGGGCGCGGCTGGCCGAACTCCGGGCTCGAGGACAACGACAAGGGCGCCTCGGGAACGGCGACTCCGCAGGACCTCCCCCAACCGCCGCCCTGGATCTAGCACCGACAACGACGAGGAAGAGGACGAGCGTCATGAGCTACCCACCCCAGCCGCCCCCGCCGAACGGCTCGCCAGCAGGCGGGCCGCCTCCGGGAGGTCAGCAGCCGCCGGGTGGCCAGCCGCCGGCACCGCAGTACGGCAGCCAGGCACCTCAACCGGGCCAGCAGCCGCCCCAGTATCCCGGCCAGGCGCCGCAGTACGGCGGCCAAGATCCGTATGCCACCGGGGCTGGTGCCCCGAAGCCGAAGTCGAAGATGACGCTGATCGGCAAGATCCTGACATTCATCGGTGCCGGCATCCTCGCACTCACCATCATCGGCGGCATCATCATGACGATCGCCGGCGTTTCGTCCCTGTCAGGGTTCTCCGATGAGGCGATCCGCGTCAACGGCACTACGAGCCAGTTCTTCGAGGCGGAGTCTGAGTGGCAGGTCTACGCGCCGGAGGACTCCGGCTTCACCAGCTGCACGATCACAGGGCCCACTCCGGTGGGCAAGGGAACGAATCAGACGTCGTCCTACTCCTTCGACGGCAGGACCTATGAGTCGATCGACGGGTTCTCGGTCCGGGAAGCGGGCACCTACTCGATCACGTGCAACCAACCCGATGTCATCATCGCCCCACCCCTGTCGGTCGGCGGGATCTTCTCCACCGTCGGCGGCATTCTCATCGCTGTGTTCGGCGGCCTGCTCGGCGTGGGATTGACGATTCTCGGCATCATCCTGTGGATCGTCGGCCGGAAGCGAGCACAGCGGGCATGACCGACGCCCCGGTTCGACACGGGCCGACTGTCGTGCTGCTCAAGTGGTTCGCGTTGGCACCACTGTTTCTCGACACCCTCATCTGAGGCGATCAAGTCCGGGCGGTACGACCTGGGCAGCGGGGCCGCACCACCGGGACAGCGCAAACGGCGCCCAGCTTCTGAGCTGGGCGCCGCTTCGCATGGTCAGGTGCGAAAGATCGCCTCGCAGGCTGCCGCGTCACCGGCGGCGGTAGAGGAGGATGTCGCGGGAGGCGCGATCGGCCTCACTGCCGCCGGGCCGGGCGCTGGCTGCTGAGGGAAGAGCCCCGGCGATGCGCACCCGCGGGCGCCTGCCGTGCATGACGGAGACGATGTCGCCGCTCTGCCCGGCGGCGAAGACCCGGGATTCGGCCTGCACGCGCTGCCGCAGTCCTTCGACCTGCTGGCGCAGTTCGTGGACGGCGGCATGCGCCTGGGTGGCGGCGTCGCGGGCTTCGTCGAGGTCGCGGTGCAGGGCGAGGATCTCCTTGATGCCGGCGAGATTGATGCCGTCTTCCTTGCTCAGCTTCTGGATCAGCCGCAGCCGCTCGATGTCGCGCGGTGAGTAGCGCCGTCCGGCACCGGCGGTGCGCTTGGGCACCACCAGTCCCATCCGGTCGTACTGCCGCAGCGTCTGCGGGTGCATGCCCGCCAGCTCAGCGGCAACGGAGATGACGTAGACGGCGGCTGTCGCTCCGATGTTCATCGACGCTCACCCCGCTCATCTCTCCCGGGCCCGGTCGAGCAGCCCGGCTCGCGGATTTTCACCGCTGGTGGCCTCACGGAAGGCCTCGACCGCTTCCTTGGCCTTGGGCGTCAGGTTCTTCGGAACGGCGATCTCGACGGTCACCAGCAGGTCGCCGGTGAGCTTCTTCGTCTCGATGCCCTTGCCGCGCACCCGCAGGGTGCGGCCCGACGGTGTGCCGGCCGGGATCTTCACCCGCACCGGCATCCCACCGAGTGTCGGGACCTCGACCTCGGCGCCGAGGGCAGCCTCGTCGAAGGTCACCGGCAGCGTCATCCGCAGGTTCGCGCCGTCGCGGGTGAACACCGGGTGGGGTTCGACCTGCACGGTGAGGATGACATCACCGGGTTCGCCGCCGTTGGGGCTGGCCTTGCCCTTGCCGCGCAGGCGGATCTTCTGCCCGTCTTTGACGCCGGCCGGGGTGCGCACGGTCAGCGGCTTGCCCCCGGGCATCGACAGTTTGACTGTTGCGCCCTTGGCGGCTTCAGTGAAGGACAGCTTCGTGCTGGCCTTGATGTCCCCGCCCTTGAGCGGGCCGGTGGAGAACCCACCGCCGTACGGGCTGTCATAGGGGCTGCCGCCGTAGGAGCCGCCGAATCCGCCGAACAGATCAGCGAACTCCGGCGGGATGTCCCCGCCAGCCGAGCCAGCCGGCCCGCCACCGGGGCTGCGGGTCGTGTAGCGGGTGCGGGTGCCGCCGCCTCCGGTATTGAACAGGCCGGAGAAGATGTCCTCGAACCCGCCGGCACCGCCGGCACCGCCGGCACCGCCGGGTCCGCCGGCGCCGGCGGAGAACCGGGCACCGCCGCGGCCCATCGCCCGCACCTGGTCGTACTGCTCGCGGGTCTCCTTGTCAGACAGCACCTGGTTGGCCTGCCCGATCTGCTTGAACTTCTCCTCTGCGGCCTTGTCACCGGGGTTGGTGTCCGGATGGTACTTCCGGGCCAGCTTCCGGTAGGCCTTCTTGATCTCCGACTGCGAGGCGTCCTTGGAGACGCCGAGGATCTTGTAGTAGTCCGTGTCGAACCATTCGTTCTGAGGTCCGGAATTCACCTGGCACCTCCTTTCCGGCTCGCGCCGTCATCGTCTGTCGTGTGTGTCTGGATGTCTGTTCCCGTCTGCTGTGCGGCAGCCGCGGCTGCCGGTCTGTCGTTCCTCACGCACCGCATGCGCAGGCCGTCTGCCTGCCCATCCGGTCCGTGCCCGAGGCGGTGGCCGCCTCGGGAACGGAATCCGCAGCTCACGCCGCGCTCGGCTCATGCCGGGTGCCGGCTGTGCAGATCAGTCTGCCGGGGCCTGCACGCCGACGCGGGCGGCGCGCAGCACCCGCTCGCCGAGCATGTAGCCCGGCTGCATGACGAGGAACACCGTGGGTGTCTCGACCTCGTCGCTGGGCTGCTGCATGAGCGCTTCGTGGATGTTGGCGTCGAACTCCTCACCGACCTCGCCGTACTGTGTGACGCCGAGCTTGGCCAGCGTGTCGAAGAGCTTCGTCACGTGCGTGTCGAAGGGGCCCTCGACGTCGCCGTTCTCACGCGCCAGGCGGACCTCGTCGAGCACCGGGAAGAGCGCCTCGACGACGCTGGCGACACCGGCTTCCTTCGCGCGGTCCTGCTCCCGCTGGGAGCGCATCCGGTAGGCGGCGTATTCGGCGTTGATCCGCTTGAGGTGATCGAGCAGCTCGGCCTCCGTGTCGTTGGCCGGGCTGACGTTCTCAGGATCGAGCGCGCCTTCGCCGGTCTCCGCGCCCGAGGCAGTGGGCGCCTCGGCCTGCGCGGTTCCCTGAGCCTGCTCGGCTCCCTCAGACTGCGCGGCAGCCTCGGCCTGCTCGGCTGCCTGGGCGGCCGGGTCGGTCTCGGCGGCGGGTTCGCCGCCAGTGGCGACCTCCGGGCCGTCGCTGTCGAGCCGGCCCTCGGCTGCTGCGGCCTGCGCCTGCTCCTGAGCCTCGCTCGGCTCAGCGGCTCCGGTGTCCCCGGAGCCGGCCTGGGGCTGGCGCACCTGGCCGGTCTCCGGATCCACCCGACGCTTGTCGGTGAACGAGAAGCCCTGTTCAGGATTCTCGGCGGACATCACTTCTTCTCCTCGTCTTCGTCGACCACTTCGGCGTCGACGACGTCGTCCTCAGTCGCATCGGAACCGGCATCTGCGGTTCCCTCGGCTCCGGCAGCACCCTCGGCGCCGCCCTGCTGGTACAGTGCCTCGCCGATCTTCGTCTGAGACTGGCTGAGCTTCTCGACGGCGGTCTTGACCGCCTCGTCGTCCTCGCCCTTGAGCGCTTCCTTCACCGCGTCGACATCGCCCTGCACCTCGGTCTTGACATCCTCAGACAGCTTGTCGTCGTTGTCGGTGATGAGCTTCTCGGTCTGGTAGGCGAGGTTCTCAGCCATATTGCGGGTGTCAGCGGCCTCGCGGCGCTTCTTGTCCTCATCGGCGTGCTCTTCGGCCTCGCGGACCATCCGGTCGATGTCCTCCTGCGGGATCGCCGAGCCGCCGGTGATCGTCATCGACTGCTCCTGACCGGTGCCCTTGTCCTTGGCGGACACGTGCACGATGCCGTTGGCGTCGATATCGAAGGACACCTCGATCTGCGGCATGCCGCGCGGTGCAGGGGCGATGCCGGTGAGCTCGAAGGTGCCCAGCGGCTTGTTGTCGCGGGTGAACTCGCGCTCGCCCTGGAAGACCTGGATCGACACAGACGGCTGGTTGTCCTCAGCCGTGGTGAAGGTCTCGGACTTCTTCGTCGGGATCGGGGTGTTGCGCTCAATGAGCTTCGTCATCACACCGCCCTTGGTCTCCAGTCCGAGGGACAGCGGGGTGACGTCGATGAGCAGCACGTCCTTGCGCTCGCCCTTGAGGACACCGGCCTGCACGGCGGCGCCGATCGCCACGACCTCATCGGGGTTGACGCCCTTGTTGGGCTCCTTGCCGCCGGTGAGCTCCTTGACGACCTCGGCCACGGCCGGCATGCGGGTCGAACCGCCGACGAGCACGACATGGTCGATCTCGTCGACCGAGATGCCGGCATCGGCGATGACGGCCTTGAACGGAGCCTTCGTGCGCTCGAGGAGGTCCTTGGTGAGGTCCTCGAACTTCGCGCGGGTGAGGGTCTCATCCAGGTGGACGGGCCCGTTGTCGCTCATCGACAGGTACTGCAGAGAGATGTTCGTGCTGGTCGCCGAGGACAGCTCCTTCTTCGCCTGCTCCGCGGCCTCCTTGAGGCGCTGGACAGCGGCGGCGTCCTTGGTCAGGTCGACGCCGTAGCCGTTCTTGACCTGGCTGACGAGCCAGTCGACGATCTTCTGATCCCAGTCGTCGCCGCCGAGCTCGTTGTCGCCGGAGGTCGCACGGACCTGGATGGTCGAGAAGTCATCGTCATCCTTGCCGACTTCGAGCAGGGACACGTCGAAAGTGCCGCCGCCAAGGTCGAAGACGAGGATGAGCTCGTCCTCCTTGCCGCGCTCGAGGCCGTAGGCCAGTGCGGCGGCAGTGGGCTCGTTGATGATGCGCAGGACGTTGAGGCCTGCGATCTTGCCTGCGTCCTTGGTGGCCTGGCGCTGCGAGTCGTTGAAGTAGGCCGGGACGGTGATGACGGCGTCAGTGACCTCTTCCTGCAGGTACTCCTCAGCATCGTGCTTGAGCTTCTGCAGGATGCGGGCAGAGATCTCCGGTGCAGTGAATGTCTTGCCGTCGAGTTCGGTGGTCCAGTCGCTGCCCATGTGGCGCTTGACCGAGGCGACGGTGTTCTTGACGTTGAGCACGGCCTGGCGCTTGGCGATCTCACCGACGAGGAAGTCGCCGTTCTTGCTCACCGCCACGACCGAGGGGGTGGTGCGGCCGCCTTCTGCGTTGGCGATGACCTTGGGGTCGCCGCCTTCAAGCACGGCCACAACCGAGTTGGTGGTGCCGAGGTCGATTCCTACTGCACGAGCCATAGTGTTTCTCCTTCTCTTCTGAGTCAGGCCCAACCCGGCTGGCGCCGGCATTGAGCGCATCTGACTCAAGTCTGGTCACGCTGAATTCGACTGTCAAACCCAGCATCATGAAAGTTGCGTACACCAGACTCAACTTTGCGGGAGGGGAGATTATTCCGCAGGCAGGCAGAATTCTTTCAGCGACCCCCGTCGCGCACTGCGCCATCCCGGCGTGTCAGTCGTTGCAGCCGGTCGCGTGCGCGGGCGAGCCGCTCATCCTCGGTCAGCTCCCACCACGGGGTGCCGCGCTCACCGAGGCCCTCTTTGGCCCAGGTGACGCGCTGCCGCAGCACTGCAGTCTGCTCGTCGTTCAGCTGGTGACGGCGGGAGAGCTGCGAGCGGGCAGTGCCGAGGGCACTCAGCAGCGGGGCGGTCAGCGCCTCGGGCAGCACAGGATCCTGGGCTCGCCAGCGCCTGCCCCTGACGATGATGTAACGGCCGTCTGCGGTCCGCTCCGGGGTGCTCATATGCGGCTCCACGCGCTCACGCTGCCCACCTCGGCGCGACCCGCCTCGGCGCGACCCGCCTCGGCGCCGGGACGCCGCGGCGCGGCCGGTGGTGGGGCGATCCAGGCGACCATCAGATGCCTCCCGGCACGGGGGCTGCGAGCGGGAAGATCCCGACCATGGCGATCGACCACAGGCCATGGACGATGAGCGGAGCGAACCAGCGGCCAGTCGATTCGCGGGCCCAGGCTGCGGCGAGTCCGACGACGGGGGCGGCGGCGATGAGGCCGGGGTTGAGCGTTGCGAAGGTGACGAGCGTGTAGATGACGGTCGGGGCGATCCAGCGGGCGTGGCCGCGGAACAGGTCGGCCAGGCCGAGGCGGAAGAACACCTCTTCCGACAGCCCCGTGACGACAGCCGCCGCCAGCGTCAGCCCGGCCGCCGAGCTCCCGGCAGTCACGAGGGCGGCGGTGATCCATGGCGCGGTCACCGGGATGAGGCTGAGGATCCAGCCACCGAGGAGCGACACACCCGCCAGCACCGCACCGATAGCCAGCGCCCGCCACCCGGCCGAGGCGGCAGTACGGTGCGCCGGCGGGCCGGGCGCCGGATCAGCGGAGCGGTGACGTGTGAGATGCGCTCGCGTGAGCAGCAGGAGGGCGATCCCGCCGAGCGTCCACACCGCGGCGAGGGCAAGGCTCCACAGCGGCAGTGCCGCGGTGCCGGCAGATGTGCCGAGGCCGAAGGCCTTGCGCAGGATGAGCCCGCCGAGGACAATGGTGGCGGTCGCCGGCGCCCAGACAGCCGCACGTGAGGTGAGCACCAGCTGCGACGTCATGGCACCAGTCTAGGAGATGACATGCGAGTTCTGCTCATCGGCGCCACCGGATACGTCGCCTCGCGCACGATCCCCGTCCTGCTCGGTGCCGGGCACACCGTCACCGCTGCTGCCCGCTCACCGGAGAAGCTCAGGGCGTTCTGGTGGGCAGACCGCGTCACCGCCGCCCGACTCGACGTCACCGATGACGCATCCGTGTCTGCGGCGGTGGCTCACAGCGCTGCCGATGCCATCGTCTACCTCGTCCACGGGATGGGCGGGTCTGACTTCCGCACAGTTGACCGGCAGTCAGCTCAGCGCGTGCGCCGGGCAGCCGATGCTGCAGGCATCAACCGAATCGTCTACCTCTCGGGGATCATCCCGGCTGTCGGCGAGGAGCGCCTGTCCGAGCATCTGATCTCGCGGCTCGAGGTCGAACAGGAGCTCTCCCGGGCCAGCGCCACGGTCATCACGCTGCGTGCGGCGATGATCATCGGGGCGGGCTCGACGAGCCTGGCACTCATCCGGCAGCTGGTGACCCGGCTGCCGGTCATAGTGGTGCCGTCGTGGATGCGCCACCTCGTCGAGCCGATCGCCATCACCGATGTGGCCGCCGCGATCGAGGCGGCGCTGCGGGTCGATCTGCCGACCGGGCAGTTCTCGATCGGCGGCGGGACGGTGATGTCGTACCCCGAGCTCATCGATCTGCTCACCGAGCTCAGCGGGCTCATCCGCCCGCAGCTGCCCGGCGGACCGCTGCCGGAGCCGCTCGTGGCGAAGGCTGCAGCAGTGCTGACGGATCTGCCGGGATCGACAGTCGAAGCGCTCATCGAATCGCTCCAGGAGGACATGGTCTCCTCCGGTGACAGCTGGCGCAGCGAGCTGTTCGCAGGCGCGCCTGCCCATCAGCCGCTGACACCGCGGGCCGCCCTGGCGCGGGCGCTGGCGCAGCCGGATCTCAACCTGCCGGCCGCCGAACGGGATCCGCTTGCAGTGATGCCCGGCGACCGCTGCTGAGCGCCATCAGCGCTGGCTGAGCTCGGCGCGCAGAGCCGCCAGGACAGCAGTCAGCTCCGGGCTGGTGAGCGAGCTCAGCGCGATCTCGATGCCGGTCTGCTGCCCGCCGGTCCATTTGCCGGCCAGGTCGTCGACGAGGATGCCGCGCTCAGCGAGTGCGCGCCGCAAACGCCGCGCATCCCCGGCCGGCCGCTCGAGGATCACCCGCCCGCGCACCTGGGTCACCGGCAGGCCTGCGGCATCGACCGCCTCGGCGGCGGCTGCCAGCCGCTTGCGCATCCGCAGCATCCGCCTGCGCAGACCGCCGGAGTCCAGGTAGTCGGCGAGCGCTGCCTGGATGAGCGGTGAGGCGGCGGGACCGAGCATCCGGCGGTGGGCGGCGATCCCAGCGCTGAGCGGGCCGGTGGCGATGATGTAGCCGATGCCCAGGCGCGTACCGAGCAGGGTGGCGAAGGATCCGAGGTGCAGCACCCGGCCGCTGCTGTCGAGGTCGGCGAGAGTCGGCGGCAGGCTGCCGGCGTAGCGGGCTTCGGTGTCGTAGTCGTCTTCGATCAGGTGGCCGCCGCACGATTCGGCCCAGCGCAGCAGCTGCACGCGCCGGGTCGCGCTCATCGAATCTCCATGCGGATGCAGGTGGTTGGGCGTCAGCAGCAGGGCGCGCAGCTGCATCGGGATCGCAGCGGGGTCGATGCCGTCGGTGTCGACGGGCACATCGACGGTGGCGGTGTTCGCCAGTGCCCGGCGCAGACCGGGAAAGCCCGGGCTCTCGACTCCGAGCGCTGCGGGAGCGAGGACGTTGAGGACGGTGCGCAACCCGTCGCGGGCGCCGGCGGTCAGCACGATGTCGGCGGGCTCGACCTGCATGCCGCGCACCAGCCGCAGGTGCCCGGCGATCGCCTGGCGCACCGTCTGGGTGCCGCAGCCGTCATCGCTGACGTCGCGGGTGTCGAGTCCGCGGCGCCAGGCAGCCCGGAAGTCGGGCTCATCGCGCGGGTCGGGGCGCACGCTCACACCCCGGGCATCGATGCGCACCTCCGCCGCGATGTCAGTGGAGTGGTGGGAGGGCATCGCTCGGCCCGTCACGGCCCGTGACCCCGAGCGGCGCGCGGCCGAAGCGCGACCAGTCCGCGCCGTCTGCAGTGCCGGGTTGACGCGTGTGCCCGAACGGGCGGCTGTCACGAGCTGCCCCTCGGCGATGAGATGCTCATACGCCGTCTGCACGGTGCCGCGGGCGACACCGAGCTGCGCGGCGAGCACCCGGCTGGAGGGCAGACTGTCGCCTGGGCGCAGACGGCCGGTGACGATCTCGGCCCGGATGCCGGCGACGATCTGCAGCGGCAGACCGATGCGCGAGCTGCGGTCGAGCCGCACCGTGAGATCCGCGTCGTGCGCCATGAGCACCCCTCCCCCACCTGGTCTCTGGTCTCGCGGCCATCCGGAACCGCGCAACTGGACTACAGAATACCCCTGGATCTGGACTATATCTGCAGTCCAATGCTCGTTAGGCTCACGAATACCCCGTCGGGCGCCTGGACGTCCGGTTCACCACCAGCGGGTGTCCGGCACCCGCCACAACCCAGGAGACTGCATGACTGCCACACTGACCGACACCACCGCCAACGCCGCTGCGGACACGCACACTGCCGGGACTGCCGACGGCGCCGCGCAGCAGCGCGCCACCGGCGCCCAGCTGAGCTCCGAGCTCGCACGCTCACTGGCCGGCGGCGTCATCATGGACGTCGTCACCCCTGATCAGGCCCGCATCGCCGAAGATGCCGGAGCAGTGGCGGTCATGGCGCTCGAGCGGGTGCCCGCCGATATCCGCGCCCAGGGCGGCGTCGCCCGGATGAGCGACCCGGACCTCATCTCCGGGATCCTCGATGCCGTGTCGATTCCGGTCATGGCCAAGGCGCGCATCGGCCACTTCGTCGAAGCGCAGATCCTGCAGTCTCTCGGCGTGCACTACGTCGACGAATCCGAGGTCCTCTCCCCTGCCGACTACGTCAACCACATCGACAAGCGTGCCTTCGAGGTGCCGTTCGTGTGCGGGGCCACCAACCTCGGAGAGGCGCTGCGCCGCATCAACGAAGGTGCCGACATGATCCGTTCGAAGGGTGAGGCCGGCACCGGCGATGTCTCCGAGGCGACCCGCCACATCCGCACGATCAGCGGTGAGATCCGCCGCCTGGCTGCGCTGAACGAAGATGAGCTCTATGTTGCGGCCAAGGAGCTGCAGGCGCCGTTCGACCTCGTGCGCACGGTCGCCCGCGACGGCCGCCTGCCGGTCGTCACCTTCGTCGCCGGGGGCGTGTCCACGCCTGCCGATGCGGCGATGATGATGCAGCTCGGTGCTGAGGGCGTATTCGTCGGCTCAGGCATCTTCAAGTCCGGCAACCCGGAGGCACGGGCCAAAGCCGTCGTCAAGGCCACGGCGAACTACGACAATCCCGAGGTGCTCGCCGAGGTCTCCCGCGGACTCGGTGAGGCGATGGTTGGCCTCAACGTCAGCGACCTGCCGGCCCCACACCGCCTGGCCGAACGCGGCTGGTAAGACGCAGCGCAGCTTTACCGGCGCCGCACAGCGGCATCGTTCAGCCGCCGGTGACGGTCCACAGCGTGGTGGACTCACCGGCGGCTGCTGCGAACCAGCGGCCGGTGGCACTCGGCTCGGCATACTGGCCGACGGCGTGGGCCTCGGCGTGCTCCTTGCCGTCAAGGGTGAAGAAATGCACCGCATCGTTGAGCAGCACCGGGATGAGGCCGAGCTGCGGGAATGCGCCGTTGCCGCCGAATCCGTAGCTGCCTTCGACCGGATCGAGCGGGTCGAGGTCTTCGCCTGCCTCCCAGAGCGTCGATCCGTCAACGGCGCTGACGGCCCGGACACCGGCGTCGAGACCGGGCATGATGACCAGTGGCGCGTCGGTGCCGTCGACGGGTGTGTGGAGGCGACCGTACTGCTCGTTGAACAGCCCGAATTCGAAAGCGTCCTCGGAGATGTCGGTGTGCCAGGCCTCGCCGTCGAGCAGTGAGCCGAGCACCAGGATCCGGGAGGCGAACAGCTGGGTGCTCGCGCACACGAAGGTGCCCGAGGCGGTAGAGACGGGCCGGGCGGCACAGTAGTCGACCGGCTCCTCACTGAAGTCGATGCCCGCGGCGAGGCCAGGATCGTCGGCAGCGCTGAGCGGGGTGAGCGCCTCAGAGCTCTCCGGCAGGTCCATCGGCAGCCTCAGCAGTGCGGTGCGGGTGACGGACCCGGAGTACGGTGCGTCAGGATCGGCGGTGCCGAAGGCGTAGACAAGCGTTCCGGGTGCCTTCTGCGGGTAGATCCCGAAGCCGAGGTCCTGCTCCCCGTACTCACTGAGATCGACTGTGGCATGCTGACCCGATGCCAGGTCGAGGCGGGTGAGGAAACTGCCGTCGCCATCGCGCCACGGCAGGTAGGCGTGCGTGCGGTCCGGGGTGATCTGCAGGTTCGCCCCGCCCATGGGCTGCGCATCGGCGGTCGCCTGCACGGCCGGCCAGGCAGGCTGGCCGGAGGCAGGATCGAGGCCGAGGACCATGGCCTTCTGCTCATCACCGGTGCAGCTGCCGCGATCGGCGTCGATCATCCCGTATTCGAGCAGGATGATCCCATCCTCGCCCAGGGCGCTCGTTCCGGTGGAGGAGGAAGAGTAGTAGTCACCCGGTTCGGTGCAGCCGAGATCGGCATCGGCAGGCGTATAGGTCCAGGCTTCGCTGCCATCGCCCCAGTCGAGTGCCCGCAGACGGCCGGTCCCGTCGTCGACGATGACGGTCTCACCGTGGGAGTAGGCGGCCACACTGTCGGGCCGGTCCATATCGACCTGCGCCTGGTGGGTCCACAGCTCGGCACCATCGGCGCCGACGGCGACGAGCCTGCCGCCCATCGCGTCGGCGACCAGCGCCCGGTCGGTGTCGTTGTCGGCCAGCAGGCTGGCGTAGAAGTCGAGGGTGATCGCCTCGCTCAGCTGCGGCGGTTCCGGTGTGCTGGGCGCAGGTGAGCTGCCGGGCGCGTCCTCTGCGGCTGTGCATCCGGCGGCCAGTGTGAGAGCGGCGCCTGCGGCGATGAGGGCGAGCGCGGGGTGGGAGAACGGGTGCATGACTGTTCCTTCGCAAGCAGGGACACCGTGATGATCTCCCTGGTGAGCGTCCTGTCTTCACTATGCCAGACGGGCCGGACAACGGTGCTGGCAAAGCACGGGAGGCGCCCACCGCCTCGGGTGCGGTGACCGGTGTGTCTGTGACGCGTGCTACGGTGTGGGCAGATGTTCCGGGGACGGTGAGATTCCGTACCGGCGGTGACAGTCCGCGACCCGAACGCCGAGGCCCAGACGGGCGGAGGGGTTCGGCTGACTCGGTGCGATTCCGAGACCGACAGTGAAAGTCTGGATGGGAGGAACACACGGTCCAGGGCACCCGTGTCTGCCTGGACCGGCAGCGGCGCACCCGTGTCTGCGCGGACGCCTGCCGCCTGTCTCCCGTCTCCCCGGTAGGAGGAGAGGGAGAATGCACCGCTCATCTGCACCCGCCGCGCCTGCCGCCGGGATCACTGCCCGTGAACGCCGGGCCATGTCCGCTGCCCTCACCGCCGCCCGCCGCGGCCAGCGCGGGGCCACCCCTCTCGTCGGTGCGGCCGTCATCGGCGCCGACGGGACGATCGTCACCGGCTACCACGCAGGTGCTGGGCACCCGCACGCCGAACCGGCAGCCCTGGCAGCCGCCGTCGCAGCCGGCATCGACCTCGGCACCGCCACGCTCGTCGTCACGCTCGAACCGTGCGCCCATGTCGGCCGGACCCCGTCGTGTGCGCATACGATCGTCAGGGCCGGGATCCCGCGCATCGTCTACGCGGCAGCCGACCCGAATCCGGTCGCCACCGGTGGCGCCGAGGTGCTGCGGGCGGCCGGACGCGAGGTGGTCGCCGGGCTGGCAGCCGATGAGGCGGCGGTGCTCAATCACCGGTGGGTGGCCGCGCAGCGTGAGGCCCGGCCATTCGTGACGGCGAAGCTCGCCCAGAGCCTCGACGGGCGGATCGCCGCTGCCGACGGCACCAGCCAGTGGATCACCTCCGATGAGACCCGGTCCCGCGTGCACGCGCTGCGCGCCCGGGTCGACGCCGTCATCGTCGGCACCGGCACCGCCCGGGCCGACAATCCGCGGCTCACCGCCCGCATAGACGGCCGCGCTGCGGCCCGGCAGCCGGTGCCGGTCGTCATCGGCACCCGCGATCTCGACGCCTCCAGCCACCTCGCCGCCGACCCGCGCACCATCCACCTGCGCACCCACGACCTGCTGCACGCGCTGCGGCAGCTGCGGGCGCGCGGGATCGAGCACGTGCTCATTGAGGGCGGGGCGCACCTGCTCAGCGGCTTCCTGACCGCCGGGCTCGTCGACGAGCTGTTCCTCCACCTCGGCCCGCAGCTGCTCGGCACCGGCGGGCTCGCCGCCACCGCCGGCCTTGAGGTGCCGACACTCGCAGCCGCCCCGCGCTTCATCCCCGACGACCTTGCCGCCCCTGCCGCTGCCGCGAGCGGGACCGACACCATCCTGCACCTGAGACCGGCACCCGCCGCCCCGGCCCCGGCACCGCCAACCCCATCCACCACCGACCACAGGAGTCACCACATGTTCACCGGCATCATCGAAGCCACCGGCACCGTCCTGTCCGTCACCTCCGTTCCCGGCACCGACACCGCCCACATCAGCATCAGGGCCGGCAGCCTCATCGACGACCTGCCAGCCGGCGGGTCCCTGGCCGTCAACGGCGTCTGCCTCACCGCCACCCGCACCTCCGCCGAAGCCGCGCCGGCAGATGAGAACCCGGCCAGCACCTCGGGCCCGGGGATCTTCACCGCCGACATCATGGGCGAGACGCTGGCGCGCACGAGCCTGGGTGCGCTGAGGGCGGGCACGCAGGTGAACCTCGAACGCTGCATGCCGGCCAGCGGGCGCTTCGACGGGCACATCGTCCAAGGTCACGTCGACGGGGTCGGGCGGATCAGCGTCTTCGAGGACTGCGGGGCGTGGACGCGGATGCGCATCGAGCTGCCAGCCGCGCTCGCCCCGCTGTGCGTGGAGAAGGGTTCGATCGCACTCGACGGGACCTCGCTGACGATCACCGCCGTCTCCCCGGCAGGTGCCGGGCAGCCGTGGTGCGAAGTCGGGCTCATCCCGGCGACCCTGGCCGCGACGACGTTCGGGCAGGCGAGCGTCGGGGACCTCGTCAACATCGAAACCGATGTGCTGGCCAAGTACGCCCAGAGCCTCGCCGGACGCCACGTGCGACGTGCCGATCCCGTGCAGGCGCCGCCGTCGCCGTGGCAGGACAAGCCGTGGGAGACCACCGCAGCCGACGCGTCCCCGGCACACGGGCTCGACTCGATCGAGGAGGCGATCAGCCGACTGCGCCGCGGTGTCCCGACGATCGTCGTCGACGATGCCGACCGCGAGAACGAAGGCGACCTCATCGTGCCGGCCGAGCTGCTGAGCCCGGAGTGGATGGGCTTCATCGTCCGCCACACCTCCGGCGTGGTGTGCGCGCCGATGACCGCTGAGATCGCAGCCCACCTCGATCTGCCGGCCATGACCGCGGTGAACGAGGACCCGAAGGGCACGAACTACACCGTCAGCTGCGATGCCCGCGGCCTGGACACCGGCATCAGCGCCGGTGAGCGCACGACAACCCTGCGCATGCTGGCCGACCCGCAGGCGGGCCCGGAGCAGCTGACCCGGCCGGGGCATGTGTTCCCGCTCATCGCCGCCGCCGGCGGGGTCCGCGAGCGCGCCGGGCACACCGAGGCCGGAGTCGAACTCGCCCGGCTGGCCGGCTGCCGGCCGGTCGCAGCGATCGCCGAGGTCGTCGACGACACCGGCGAGGTCATGCGCCTCGACGCTCTGCTGGCCTTCGGGACCCGGTTCGGGCTGCCGGTCATCTCGATCGCCGACCTGCGCACATGGCTCGACACGCACACCCCGGCCGCCCACCAGAACTGAACCGGACACCGCACCAGAACTGAACCGGGCACTGCACCGGACACCGCACCGAACACTGAGAGAAGGGATCACATCATGGCATCGAGCGGAGCACCGACGATGAAGCCGCAGGCCGCACCGGGCACCCGCGTGGCGATCGTCGCCTCCTCCTGGCACACCGAGGTGATGGACGGGCTCCTCGCCGGCGCCCAGCGCGCCCTCGCCGAGGCCGCAGCTGAGACGACTGGGATGGAGGTCAGCGTCTTCCGGGCGCCGGGCAGCTTCGAGCTGCCGCTGCTGGCCCGTGCGGCGGCGGAACGCTTCGACACCGTCGTCGCACTCGGCGTCGTCATCCGCGGCGGCACCCCGCACTTCGACTACGTCTGCCGGGCCGCCACCGACGGGCTGGCCAAGGTGGCGGCCGAGACCGGCACACCGGTCGGGTTCGGGCTGCTGACCTGCGATGACGACGAGCAGGCTCGCAACCGGGCCGGGCTGCCGGGCTCACGGGAGGACAAGGGACACGAAGCGGCGAGCGCAGCCCTTGCCGCACTCGCCGCTCTGACAGAGATCAGGACCGCCTGAGCGGCCGGGGGTCAGTACCGCATCAGTGCTGCGACGTTCTCGACCCGGCCGTCGGAGATGATGACGATCGTGCCGGAGTTCTGCAGCGTCGACAGGATCGCGGAATCGACATCCCCGCTGCCCTCTGAGGCAGAGAGCGACGGGTTGATGAACAGCGTGTCGACCCGCCCCTCGGCGGCTGCCTCGCGGATGACATCGGTCTGGGTAACGCCGCGGCCGGTGCCCTGCGCATCAGCGAAGCGGGCGTAGGCTGCGTCGTCGCGTTCAGCGAAGGCCGGCATGACGACCTCCCACGCATCGGCGTGCAGCTGACCGGGCGTACGGTCGTCGGGGTTGCCGGTGACCATCTCGTCGAGCAGCGCCGGGTAGGTGCACACGGGTTTGAACAGCGGCATCGCCTCAGCGACAGCTGCGAGGATCAGCGGCTGGCTGCGGGCTTTGCCGAGCAGCGTTCCGACACCTTCGCCGACAGCCTTGACGAACTTCTCGACGAAGATCCGGTCGACCTCACCGCCGGCGCCGTGGCCGTGGAACATGGCGCGGTCGCCGCCGATCGACCGGCTCTGCAGCTGCCGTTGCCGCTCATCGGGGTCGACGACATCGTCCATGCTCTGCGGCACGGTCTCACCGAGGTCGAGTTCGACGATCGAGTCCTTCGTCGCGTCGAACAGGCGCACCTTGTTCCGCGACATCGCCAGGATGTAGAAGGCATGGGACTGTGCGAGCGCCGGGGCGATCGGGCGGACCGTCATCGACTCGCCGACGCTGACGTGCTCGCTCAGCGGCACACCGAGGCGGTAGGTCAGCGTCATGCCCGCGGCTGCGTAGAGAGCCAGCCCGTCGGCCTGATGACGCCAGAACGGGCCGTCGTTGACGAGGTCGTTGAGCGGGCCGAGGATCTCCTTGGCTTCCTTCGCCTCGACGCCGGTCTCAGCGAGCTTGCGGCCCGCCTCATCGAGCAGCGACTTGAGCCGGGTGGAGGATTCGCGGGATTGGTGATCCGCTCGCGATGTCGGCATCAGGATGGTCACCTTGGGCCCTGAGGCCTCAGCCATCCTCTTGAGATCAGTTGGGTCAACGTAGTCAAATGAACCGAGAGTATGAGTGACGTCCATACACAGAGCTTAGCGACGCAGGTCACACTTGTGAACTGGCGCCAGCAGGCGAGACCTTTTGATTCTGCTTTCAAGGCGCCCGTATCCCGCAGATGCGGACTCCGATACGATGGATATCCAGCCGGTTGCGCGCTTTTTCGCCGTTGTCACGGCATCTGCGCCGGCGCCCTGTTACTGAAGGGATGTCACTGTGAAGACCGTTCACCTCAAGACCAAAGAGATCCGCAGCCGCGACGAGCTCGCCGACCTGCTCCAGCAGCTCGCCGACCAGATCGCCGAGGGCACGCTCATGTTCCGTCAGGGTGCTGAGGAGACCCGGCTGGAGATGCCGAGCTCGGTGCGCCTGTCCGTCGAGGTCGTCGACGAGGACAAGCCGGCGACTGAGCAGAAGCCGAGCAAGGGCACCAAGCGCGAGGTGGAGGTCGAGATCTCCTGGCGGGTCGGCGAGGACGGCCCGATCGCAGCAGACGAGCCGCTCACTCTCGGCTGAGCTCTGTGTCCTTCGCGCGGCCGAGTCCGCGCTGCTGCCGGTGGCGTGCCCGCACCTGGAAGAACCGCACAACCGCATAGACCGAACCGATGATCGGGGCGAACAGCGCGGCCATGACAGTGAGCGGGTAGCGGGCGGTGTCACCGGGTTCGCGCCGGGTGCCAGCCGCGCAGGCGATGCCGATCAGCCAGATGATGAGCACCGTGCCTTCGGTGAGATTCAGACCCAACATCGCTGCTTCCTTCCGTCACAAGCCGCTTCCTTCCGTCACGAGCCGGCGACAAGCCTACCGTCTGACCGCCGGGTCACCGTTCGGTGACGAAGCCTTCGTCGACCATCCAGCGCAGTGCCACGTCGACGGGGTCGTCACCGTCGACGTCGACCTGCCGGTTGAGCTCCTGCATCTGCTCGGTGGTGAGCTTCTCGGCGATCGGCGCGTAGACCTCTTCGAGCTGCGGGTACTCCTCGAGCGTCTGAGTGAAGAACACGGGGGCTGCGTTGTAGGCGGGGAAGAACTGCCTGTCGTCTTCGAGGACGACGAGGCCCATCGCCTTGATCCGGCCGTCGGTGAGGTAGACATTGCCGAAGTTGCACTGCCCGGCGGCCGTTGCGGAGTAGATCGGGCCTGCGTCGTAGATGCCGATGTTGTCCTCCGGTGTGCCGTCGGCTTCCCCGCGCGGAATGTCGTAGGCCTCGAGCATCGGGGTGAGCCCGTCGGGACGGGAGTTGAATTCGGCGGCCACGCAGATCGTGCGGTCCTCCGGTTTGAGATCGGCCAGCTGCGACATCTTCGTCACCGCGCCGAGCTCGCCGGGGGCGTCGGGCCGGATCGCCATACCGTAGGAGTTGTTGAGCTCGGCAGCCGGTCCCCAGGTCAGGCCGTTGGCAAGGTCGGCATCGTGGACGGCTTGCCACTGCTCGTGCGGATCGGCAATGCCCTCCTCCTCATTCAGGTAGGTCAGCCAGGCGGTGCCGGTGTACTCCCAGGTCAGGTCGGCCTGCCCGCTCGTCATGAGTTTGCGGGCCGAGACGCTGCCGGGCACGTTCGTGAGGTCCTTGACGCTGAACCCGGCTGCTTCGGCGGCGATGACGGAGATCTTGCCGAGGATGACCGCCTCGGTGAAGTTCTTGCTCGTGACGGTGAAGACCTTTCCGTCGGCGGCACCGGGGATCTCCTCGATCGACCCGGGGTTCACCGGCGGGATGTAGGCGGCCGAGGGCTGCAGTCCGCAGGCACCGAGCGCCAGGGTGCTCAGCAGTGCGATCCCGGCGCCGAGGCGGCCGAGCCTCGTGCGTGTGCGGCTGGCTGGGGTGATGATCGGGTGGGGTGTCATGCCAGTCCCTTCGGCCGTACGGCCAGTTCGACGACGCGTCCGGTCCAGTCGACGACGAGGGCGAGCAGGGCAACGAGGATGGCTCCGGCGATGAGCACCCGGGTGAGGTCGAGCGTCACCCCGGTGGTGATGAGCAGGCCGAGTCCGCCGCCGTTGACGAAGGTCGCCAGAGTGGCGGTGCCGACGAGCAGGACGAGTGCGGTGCGGATGCCGGAGAGCATGACGGGCACCGCAAGCGGCAGTTCAACGCGGAAGAGCACGGCGGCAGCGCTCATGCCCATGCCGCGGCCGGCTTCGATGAGCTGCCGGTCGACCTGGGTGAGGCCGACCATCGTGTTGCGCAGCACCGGCAGCAGCGCGTAGACGACGAGTGCTGCGATCGCGGCCTGCAGGCCGAAGCCGAGCCAGAACCCGAAGAGCACGATGATGCCGACGGCCGGGGCGGCCTGGCCGATGTTCGCTACGGCCATGACCGGTCCTGCGGCCCGGCGCAGGGCTGGGCGGGTGAGCAGGATGCCGAGCGGGATCGCCACGGCGAGCACGATGACGGCGGATATGACGGTGAGCAGCAGGTGCTCCACGGTCAGCGACCAGACCGCGCCGGGTGCCAGAGTGGAGGATTCGACCTCGGTGAGGTCGGTGGTCAGCAGCCACCAGATGAGCACGCCGAAGGCCACGACGATGAGCCCGGCCTGCACGAGCAGGTCGCGGAGGTCCCGGCGCTGTCCGACGGTCAGGGTGCTCATGGCCGGTCCTCGTCTGCACGGTGCGCGCCGGCCGGACGATCGGCACGTTCACCGGCGGGCGTGGGGCGTGCCGTCTCGTGGCCAGCCACATCGTCACCGGCGTCGTCTGCATCAGCAGCGGCCGGGTCTTCGCGCTGTTTGGCTGCGATCGCCTCGTCGGTGTTGCGGCCGGTGCGCCCGTCGTCTGCCGGGATCTCGAACTCCTCGGGCGTGTTCGCCCCGCGCGGGGCTTGCGCGGCGGTGTTGTGGGCACGGCCGTTGAGCCCGGAGATGACGTCCATGATCGTGTCGACGGTGACGAGCCCGAGCATCTGGCGGCGCCGGCCGACGACGATCGCCGAGGACGTCGTCGTCACGAGCATCGAATCGAGCGCGTCGTTGAGTGAGGCGCGGTTGTACACCACCGGCAGGTCCTCATTCACCTGCGTCGGCAGGGTGGTGAGACGTTCGAGCTGGCTGGCGATGAGCCAGTCGACGGGCCGGTCCTGGTCGTCGACGACGACCACATAGTCCTCTCCTGCCGCCCGCATCGTCTCCACCGCCTCGGCGGCGGGAGTCCCGGCACGCACACGGACCGGATCAGTCAGCTCGACGTCATCGAGGCGGGACAGGGACAGCTGCTTGAGCCCGGCGCCTGCGCCCATGAAGTCCTCGACGAAGGAGTTCGCCGGCTGGGCGAGGATCCTCTCAGGTGAGTCGTACTGGGCGAGGATGCCGCCTTCGCGGAAGATCGCGATCCAGTCGCCGAGCTTGACGGCCTCGTCGAAGTCGTGGGTGACGCACACGATCGTCTTCTTCAGCTCCGAGTGGATGGCGATGAGCTCATCCTGCAGCCGCTGGCGGGTGATCGGGTCGACCGCACCGAACGGCTCATCCATGAGCAGCACCGGCGGGTCCGCGGCCAGCGCGCGGGCAACACCGACGCGCTGCTGCTGGCCGCCGGAGAGCTCGCGCGGGAACCGGTCGCGGTAGGCGGCCGGGTCAAGGGACACGAGTTCGAGCAGCTCGTCGACGCGGGCGCGGATCCGGCTGGCATCCCAGCCGAGCATCTTGGGCACCAGTCCGATGTTCTTGGCCACCGTCATGTGCGGGAACAGCCCGCCGGCCTGGATGACGTAGCCCAGCCGGCGGCGCAGCTTGTCGGCATCGAGGTCGGTGACGTCCTCACCATCGATGAGCACCCGGCCCGACGTCGGTTCGATGAGCCGGTTGATCATCTTGAGCGTCGTCGTCTTCCCGCAGCCGGACGGCCCGCAGAACATCACGATCGAACCGGCCGGGATCTCCAGATTCAGCCCGTCGACAGCCGGCGGCTTGCCCGAGTCGTAGCGTTTGGTGATCCCCTCCAGGGTGATCGACACGCCCTGGGTGCCGGTCTCATGCTCGGTGCCGGCCGCCTCGGGAGCGGTGGATGCAGTGCGGTGGTTCTCAGACACGGATACCCCTCGGGATGGTCAAGCGGCCGACTGCCACAAGCAGCAGGTCGAGGATGAAGGCGAGGATGATGACGCCGAGGACGCCGATGACGACGGATTCGAGTGAGTTCGCGCCGCCGAGGCGGTCGAGGCCGGAGAAGATGAACGCGCCGAGGCCAGGGCCGAGTGAGTAGGCGGCGATGGTCGCGATGCCCATCACCATCTGCCCGGAGACGCGGACGCCAGCGAGGATGACAGGCCAGGCCATCGGCAGTTCGACGGTCAGCAGGGTGCGCAGGCGGCTCATGCCGATTCCGCGGGCGGATTCGACGACGTCGCCGGGGATGCCGGCGAGCCCGACGAGGGCGTTGCGCAGGATCGGGAGGGCGGCGTAGAAGGTCACGACGATGACGGCGGGGATGACACCGAAGCCGACCGGGGCGATGAGCAGGCCGACGAGTGCGAACGACGGGATCGTCAGGCCGATCGCCGAGACGCTGTTGGCTGCTGCGGTCAGCGCTGAGGAGCGGTACGACAGCACGGCGATGACAACCGCGATGAGGGTGGCGAGCAGGAGGCTCTGGCCCACGAGGCTGAAATGCTGCCAGGAGGCGAAGAGGATCTGGTCAGAGCGCTGCGTGAAGTACTCCCACACGTGTGTGGCTCCCCTCGGCTGCCGTCAGTGGATCGTGCCCTTGGTCCGCGAGTCTACACCTGCCGGTGGATAATCTCAGGCCGCCTTGCCGATTGCGGGGTCTGCTGGGGTGGCTGCCGCTCCCGAGGGGGCGCCGTTGCCCCGATGGGGGCCTCCGCTGCCGAGGTGGCGGCTGAGTCAGGTCTGCCGAGGTGGTGGCTGGCTCGGGTCTGCCAGCCCCTTGCGCAGCACCCGTCGAGTGTATATCTGCTGGTGAGCGAGCAATGATGCTCCTATAGGTTGTCAAGCGATTTGGAGGAGATACCGGCGGTATTCGTGGGTGAAGTCGTCATCTCGGGATTGTCCTCGTTCGATGTTTGAGACCTTTGCTGGCCACACGTTGAAGTGGTGCGCGACATCGGTCAGGGACAGCTTGTGTGCAAGGCGTAGCGGGCGCAGATCGTCAGTGGCTGGTACTGCTGGCGGATCGATGATGAGGGCGTAAACCTCGGCAGCGACGTAGCGTTTGAGGCAGCGCATGATCTCTTTGGTTGTTTTCCCTTCTTGCCGCCGGCGTGCAACATAGGTTCGGGTGCGCTGGTCGAAGGACATTCTGCACTTGACGATGTCGTACAGCGCGCTGTTGGCTTGCCGGTCTCCTCCCCGGTTAAGCCGGTGCCGGATGGTCTTGCCTGATGATGCCGGTAGCGGGCAGGCCCCGCACAGGGCAGCGAAAGCAGCCTTCGACGTGATTCGTTCGGGATTCTCACCGGCAGTGACGAGCAGTTTTGCCGCCGAGATCGGGCCGATGCCTTTCGCCGCTGCTAGGGCTGGGGCGACATCTGCTGTCAGGGCAGCGATCTGGTCATCAGCGGTGGTGATTTCCTCGTTGAGGAACTCGATGCGCCTGGCCAGACGCTTGAGCGCCACACACAGATGATCGTCAGGCTCGGGAGCGGATGCCGCTAATACCGCGTGCAAATCACGGTCTTTCATCCCGGTGTATTCCTCCCGTACTGCAGCTGGGGCGGTGGTGAGGAAATGAACGATCTGGGAGATCGCGGCGGTGCGCGCTTTGACTGCCGTGGCCCGGGCCTTAAGCATCATCCGGAGCCCGTCGACAGCCCCGCCGAGGAGCTTGGGAATCGGCAGGCTATCCCCATCGGCAGCGACCGTCTTAGCTGCAGCATAAGCGTCGATGGGGTCAGACTTTCCACCCCGACGCACTTGCCTATTCGGGCGGATCACTTCTTTGACAGTGATTCCCTGATCCCTCAGATACGCGGTGATCCCAGCCCCGTAGGACGCCGTTCCTTCCACACCGATCGCGATGACCGTACCGAAGGTCAGGACAAAAGACAGCAGATCGGCATAGCCTGCCCGAGTTGCGGGAAACTCGCAGTCACCGAGTTTCCTTCCGACTTCACTGACGATGCCGACGTGATGAGTGCCTTGATGCGTATCGATACCGGCGTACACATTCGCAGCTGATCCTGTCATGATGAAAGTGCCTCTTCCGTTGGACTGGTAGGGGGTGAGGGCCAGTCGGTCGGGCAGACAGGACGTTGACGAGACTCCGGTGTAGCGGAGTCATGCTCCTATAAGGTCATGTCCCCACCGACTGGTTCTCTTCGGTGAAGACGAGGCTCCCAGCGGACTGATCATCACAACGGCATCGCAGCAAGCAGAGCCAGTCCGTGCCCGGGTCACGCCGGGAATCCCGCCCCTTACAAGTATCAACGTCCGTGCCTCGTGCTGTGATGGAAGCAAGGAAGGAGAGTCCTGAGGGCTCCAGTTGGACAGAGGGGTGATGGGCATGACGCGGACGGCGGTGGCGGGCACGGTCGCTCTTGCGCCCATGATTCGGCGTTGTCCCTGGTCAGCCCACGTTGTCCGTGCCTCGTGGTGTGATGGAACCACTGCATCGATAAGCGGAGGGAAGCGACGGCGATGACGGCGACAGTTGAGACTTCCGCGCCGACGCCTGCTGGGGCGTACCGGACCCGGTTCTGCGCCTTCGAGCAGTCCCTCAGCGCGCTCGAGCGGGCACAGTTGCAGGGGTATGAGGAGATGTTCGGCGTCGTGCTCGAACGGGTGCGCGCCGACAGCCGTGACAACATCGACACTCAGGTCGATGCGCTGCACTCTCTCGCCGATGCTGGCTTCGCCGAGACTGCGGCTGAACCGCAGGCAGCCAAAACTGCGGTTGAACCGTAAGCAGCAGGCGGAGTTTCCGATGCAGCGCGCGCAGAGGCGCTGACCTGGCTGCGGGAGCGCATCGGCACACCGACGCTGGGGGCTGATGCAGGAACGGGTGACAGATGCAGTTTCCTGTTCAGGCCGTTAGCGTCAGCGCCTGCGTGAGTAGTTTCTCCTCGTAGGCGACCGGGGTCAATTTCTCCAGCCCCTTCTGCTTCCTCCTTCGGTGATAGGTCCTCTCGATCCAGGAGACGATCCGCATCCGCAGCTCTTCCCTGGTCCGCCACGGCTGCGCGTCGAGCACGTTGTTCTGCAACAGGCTGTAGAAGGATTCCATGGCTGCGTTATCCCCGGCGGCACCGACTCGACCCATGGATCCGACTAGGCCGTGGTATTCCAATGCGCGGAGGAATTTCTTCGCTCGAAATTGCGATCCTCGATCGCTGTGGACGATGCATCCGGCCACCTCAGCCCCGGTGCGGGCCCGGTTGGCAATGGCGTTGTTCAGTGCCCGTACCGCCAGCGAGGCCTTCATCCTGCTATCGATGCTGTAGCCGATGATCCGCCGTGAGCAGGCGTCCTTGACCGCACAGAGATAGAGCTTTCCCTCACCGGTGTGGTGCTCGGTGATATCGGTCAGCCACACCTCGTTCAGAGCCTTCACGGCGCTGAACTGCCGGGCCACTAGATCATCGTGAACCGGTGGCCCGGGGCGAGTGCCCTTACCCTTGCGCCGACGGCTGATCACCGAGAACACCCCCTGAGAGCGGCAGAGCCGCCAGGCGGTGCGGTGGGCCATCGGGTAGCCGGCTGCTTCTGCTTCATCGGCCAGGTATCGATACCCGAACTCAGGATCCTCTCGGTGAGCATCGATCAGGGCATTGAGCCGGTGGGCCTCTTCCCACTCGGTATCGCTGATGGGGTTGGCCAGCCACCGGTAGTAGGGCTGGCGGGCGATCTTCAGCACCCGACACGTCACCGCCACAGGGATTCCCGCAGCGGCGAGATCGCGTACGAGCGGGTACTTCATTTTGACCGAATCTGAGCTTGACCGAAGTAGGCCGCAGCCCGGCGCATCACCTCTAGCTCCTGCTCCAGGCGTCGGATCTTGCGGTTGGCAGCAGCCAGCTGGGACTTCTCATCGGTAGTCGGTCCAGGCTTACGGCGCTCAGTGTTGCCGGAG
>NZ_JALXPM010000017.1:0-52427 GCF_025147615.1 Brevibacterium luteolum
GGCCTGGTGCGCCTCAGTGACGCGGCGGGATCTCGTTGCCGTTCTCGTCGAAGCGCGGCTCCTGAACATCCCGGCCCTGCGGGTCGAGTCCCTGGCCGTGATCATGACCCTGCCCGCGCGGATCGAACTCCTGTCCCTGTGCGCGAGCGTCGTGCTCATGCGCACCCGGTGCGGCGTGACCATCGTGCTGACGGTGGCCATCACCGCCCAGCTCGTCACGTCCGATTCCGTCATGGCGGCGATCGTCATGGGCGAGTCCGTCATGGCGGCGATCGTCATGTCCAAGTCCGTCGTGGTGGCGGTCGTCGCGGCCGAGTCCGTCACGATCCCGGTCATCATGGCCGAGCCCGTCGTGGCGGTGGTCGTCGCGGCCAAGTCCGTCGTGGTGGCGGTCGTGGTCGCGGCCATCATGACCGTGGTCGTCACGTCGGGCAGCGCCAGTGGCACCGGCAGCACCAGCGCCCGCGGCACCAGCCGTCCCGGCGGCTGAGCGCTTTCCGGACTTCTCATCGAAATCGGGATCGAGCTCATTGGCCTTGGCCTCGCGGCGCTTGAGCTCCTCGCGCTCAGCGGCCAGCTGCTCCTCTTCGCGGTTGATGGTGCTTTCCTTGCGGTCGGCCTCCAGGCGGGCCTTCTCAGCTTCAAGTCGACGATTCTCAACATCGAGCTCACGCTGACGGACGTCGATGTCGTGCTGCTTGTTCTCCTCGCGGAGCTGCTCGGCCTCACGACGCTGCTGTTCGCGGCGACGCTCCTCCTCGATCCGCTTTTGTTCTTCCTTCTTCTTCGACGCCTTCATCAGCGCGGCGACGATCGCAATGATGATGATGACGCCGATGACTGCGGCGATGATGAGGAGCAAGGTCTGATTGTCCATGAGATGTCCCTCCGTCAAGGAGACTTGGTGCCTCCATTGCCACCAGCATAGTCGCCTGACCAGGAGATGTAACGGGTTTCACGGCACTTGATGCAGGCATTCGACCAGGTGTCGGGCCAGGGCGCAGATGAGGAACGACGGTGGATGCTCACGCGAATCCCGGGAACCAGCGCGTGTCCGCAGTCGGTCGATCCCCAGCCGCTGGCCCAGCGCGCGGCAATGCAGCATCAGCTGCGCGGTTCGATGCCGGCAGCGGCCAGAGCATCGAGCAGCTCGCGGCGCAGCTGCTGGGCGCGCTGGCTGAAAGCCTGCTGCCGGCGCATGTACTCAGCCTTGCCCGCCGCCGTCTCGATCGCCACGACCCCATAGCCCCAGGCCCGCACGTCATACGGGCTGGCCTCCATGTCGAGCGTCCGGATATCGCGGGCCAGATCGAACGCAGCGACGATCACCTGCGAGGGCACGATCGGCACGAGCTTCATCGCCCACTTGTACAGATCCATCCCGGCGTGCAGACAGCCCGGCTGCTCCATCGACACCATCGTCTTCCGCTGCGGCGTGAGCGTGTTCAGCGGCCGGGCGGCCGGGGTGAAGAACCGGAACGCATCGAAATGCGAACACTGGATGCGATGGGATTCGACGACCCTGTCGGTCTCCGCCTGGCGCAGCCGCAGCGGCACCTGCCTATGCCGGTGCTCATCAGCTGACTGCCGGTAGACCATCGCCCATTCGTGCAGCCCGAAGCAGCCCAGCTGCGCCTCCCGATCCAGGGTTGCCGCCAGCAGGTTCGCGATGAACTGCGCGCCCTCACCCCGGTCGGCCCGCCAGGCTGTGACGTCGACGAAGGCGATGCCACCGGTCACCGCCCACCAGCGGCGGGCGAACTGCTCACGATCTGCCGCCTCGGGGACGGCGAGCCCAATCCCGGCGCCGGGCTGGTAGCGGGCCACCTGCGCAGGCGTGAAGGGATAGTAGGTGAAGAGGAAGTCTTCGACCGGGTGCTTCTCGCCGCGGGCCCGGCGCGCCAGATGGGCGCCCATCCGCTCCTCGACGGCGGCGGCGAGCTCGGCGGCGGCAGCCTTCCAGGCGGCAGCGTCGATGACCGCCTCGGGTGCAGGGGCTGCAGCCGAGCCGGAGGTGGAGGCAGAGGTGGTGTCGGTGTGCATCGCATGCCCATTGTCGCAGACGCTCAGCGGCCCGAGCGCTTGGTGCCGCGGGCAGGTGGGGCGGTCAGCGGATCCTCCGGTCCAGACACGTTGGGATCAAGGACTCTCTACCCAGCAATCTCGCCTGCTAACGCCACGTAAAGCTTGCCGCTGAAAGGCGGCGGAGCAGCACCATAGAAGTATCTCTAGCTGAGCTGGAGGTCGGGCGCGAGCTCCTTGAGTACTCTGGCCAGAGTATACGTAGCTGACTCCAATACGTGGTCTGGCTCTAAAAACGAAGCCTGCGTCACGACACCAAGGACTAACGCAGGAAAAGCATCGGTAATACCCGTATCTCTCAGACCCGAGCGATCGAGAATCGTGCGAATCAAGGACGCAGTGTTCTCGTGGGAGCGAAAAACTATGGGTCGGTTTTCTGGCATCACTGCAGCCACGAGCATTGGCGTGACGTGCATACGGGCGAGATCCTCATCATCGCGCGGAGAGTACCACGCAAGAATGAGATACCGCGCTGCTTCGGTTGCACTCGTGATGCGCTGCGGAAGAGAACGCCGCAATGAGTTCAAATACTGCCTTCTGGCATTCTCGGCGTAAGAGACAGCAGCCGCAGCAAGCTCCGCCTTTGTGCGGTAAAGATGACCCGCAGATCCTGGTGGAACTCTCGCTTTGGCGGCCACTCGTCGATGTGTGATCGCCGCCGGCCCCCGATCGCGAAGCAACTGCCAGGCAGCTCTGGCCATTGCTTCGCGCCGCTCGTCGAAGTTGCGGTCGTCCTGCATCTCCCCCCCCTGGCTGCGCGGTGCTGGAACTCATGCCCTTGTCCACCTACATCTTCTCACGGCATTCCACTCTCCCATACGCCACGTTGGAGCCCGGTCCACGCCTAGTGCCCAAGTTGTGAAACGATTGGTTTAAACGTACCGTTTGCGATGGTATCTGCTGCACCTCGGCGAGGAGTTGGCGGGTATCCCTCGTCAACTCTGCACCAACGATCACTTGGACTCTCGCGCGATGCACTGTGCCAGAAAGCAGGTGGGGTCGAGAGCGAAGAGGTTCATCTGTGATATCTAGGATCGAAAGTTGGCCTATGACCCATTTCCGTTTAAGCCGAACTGTGGCAGTAACAACAGCGATTGCGGTTGTAAGCACGTGCTTGGTTACTTCACCGGCCAGTGCGGACGACAGCCCTTTGTCCGCTCGGGAGAGTTCCGTCTTTGCGCTCGAAGCCGCAGCGGGTCAGAACGCTGCGCTGGCAGAGAAGTTTGCGTTCACTCAGGTTGCCGACGACCTTTACGCCGCCGAATCAGGTGTCTCCATTGAAGGTCGGGACCTGTTGCTCGGCGATGCGTACCCCGACATCTCACTGCCAGTTTCAGCTGAGGCCGTCGCAGAAGTGTCGGAGAATGGTGACCTGGTTTTCTCAGAGACGGAAACAGGTCTCAGTGTCGTGATCGAGGCTACCGATGACGAAGTGGCTCGTGTGCTGACAGTTGCCCGGGAAACCTACGGCGACGGTCCGGAACACCGGTACTCCTACGAGCTAGCTCTTCCGGAAAACGCTGTGCTGAATCAGACTGACGATGGGTCGGTTGTCATTCTCGCCCCGGTATCTGCGAACACGCAGGAACCGAATCCGGACCTTTCGACGGTACTGCCTCCAGCCGGTGATGGCGAAGAGGACGGCACGGACGAGGAAAGAGAGGAACACTCGACCGGTCCAGAGT
Organism: Brevibacterium luteolum; assembly: GCF_025147615.1. Taxonomy (NCBI): domain Bacteria; kingdom Bacillati; phylum Actinomycetota; class Actinomycetes; order Micrococcales; family Brevibacteriaceae; genus Brevibacterium; species Brevibacterium luteolum. Next base: position 3,768 of record NZ_JALXPM010000017.1, read on the forward strand.
TTGCCACGGATGAAGAACTCGCGGGGAATCTCGATGTACCCGCTGGATGGCAGATGCTGGGAGGGTTCCAACCCGCCTGGTCAGTGGACGCTAATGGGGTGGCACTCCCGTCACATTTCGAGATTGACGGGAATACCTTGACTCAGGTCGTGGACACCTCGGGCGCTGAGTTCCCAGTCGTCTCAGACCCTCTTCCGCTCGTTGCCATCGGATTGGCGGCAGTTGCTCGTGCCCTCCTTCCCGCCATCCTCCGCGCAGGAGCAAGAGCACTCGCCACCCAGGCCATTAAAGTGGGGGCCAAGGCGACGACAAGGGGTGGATACAAGACGTTCGCTGCGTTCAAGAGAGCTGCAGGGAACCAGACGCCGAAGGGCAACCAATGGCACCATATCGTCGAGCAGTCAACGATCAAGAAGCGCAGTTGGGATGCCCGTTGGATTCATAACCGCAATAACCTAGTCAGCATTCCCAGGCAGGTGCATCAGAAATGTGTGAATAGTTGGATGGCCAAGAAGAAGGTCAACAAATTCGGAATCAAGTCCGGGAGCAAGACGATGCGCGAGGTTGTTCACAAGCAGAGCTTTTCGAAGCAGCATCAGATTGGAGTCGCTCTCCTCAGGCACTGCGGAGTAAGGGTCTAGAATGCTCCGAAAGATCCCCGTTTCAAACTATTGGAGGCGCTCATGAAGAAGCTCCCTCGGACCTCGGTCACCGCAGCCTCGCGGGAACAGATCGTTGAGTGGTTGAACTCGCCGAAAGTCGACGCAGGGTTCCTTGCCAGCGAACTGAAGTACTCCCAGCTCCTCCTCGACCAGTACGAGCCCGGAAAAGACCGATTGCTGGCAGAACGGGACGAGCTGGGCGAACTCTCCTATCTGGGAGGCCCGGCACTCGGGCCTCTGGCCGACTGGCCCCGAAACCACGACGGTGAACCGCTTGCGCACATTGCAACAATCCTGTTGATCGAATCGCAGAACATGCTCGAATCCGATGACGATGAGGAACGAGGCGTCTGGCCTGAACCGGGGCCCAGATTGCCTGCGACCGGATACCTCGAAGTGTTTCACCACCTGGGCACCTACGGCAATGTCGAGGATGACGGCACCCAGGGGTGGCTGGTCAGGCACGTGCCTTTCGACGGTGAGACCTTCCCGCCCTTCGTTGACGCGCCGGCTGATCTCGATGTGCCGCACGAGGTCTGCCAGCCCGTGCTGCTCCTTGCCGGGTTCAGCCTACCCAGCCCGATGGAGTACGTGGATGCCGAGAATCAGGTGTTCACGACGGTCGAGTTCGTGCATGAGGAGATGAACGCCGCGTTCACTGCCTGGCGGCACGGGAAAGAAAAGGTCAATAAGGGGCCAGTGTTCCCAGTCTCTCGGCTCTACGGCCATAGCGATCCGGGCCGCGAGTATGCGCATGAGGTCCTTCGCGAAGCTCGCCCGCTGACCAGTGACGCGGACTCGTATATGTTGCTGCTGAGTGTGGAGAGTTGGACTCATTTCGAGGGATGGTTCGGTGACGCGGGAACTCTGGAAGTCTGGATCCGCGCCTCGGACCTCGCCGCTGGTCGTTTCGAACAGGCCTGGAATATGATCCGCACCGACTGAGAGCCGCGCTGACAACGGTGATGAGTTGCCCCGAACCGATGTGGGTTCAACCTACCGTGGGTGGGTGACCGTGATCCCACAGCAGTTCCGACCCTCGGCGGCGCAGCTGCTTGAGTCGATAGACTCGATCCGAGTTGCTCAGCGGCCGCTGCGCTTGGTGCCGCGGGCAGGTGGAGCAGTCAGCGGATCCTCCGGCCACGGATGCTTGATGTAGCGGCCGCGGTTCTCTGCCCGCACGCCCGGGTAACCCTGCTGCCAGAATGAGGCGAGATCGGCGGTGACCGCCAGCGGCCGGCCGGCAGGGGAGAGCAGGTGCATAAGCACTGGCACCCGTCCATCGCAGATGACGGGGCTCGTCTGCCAGCCGAAGCACTCCTGCAGCTTGACCGCCAGCACCGGAGCGGCGATCCCGACACCGGCAGGATCCGCGTCGTTGTCACCGTGGTCCTCCGGTGCCGGATACCGCAGCCGCACCGTAGAGCCGCTGGGCACCTCGACGCGTTCCGGGGCCAGCTCGTCGAACCGGCCGGCCTCCGGCCACGGCAGCAGACTGCGCAGCGCAGACGCCCAGTCGATTCCCGTCGCCGAGGCACCGGCCGCCACCCGGGTCAGCTCACCATGGCACCATTCTGCGAGCCCGGACTCAAGAGCAGCGAAACGGACATCGGGCCAGGGTGCGCCGAACACGGCATGCAGCAGCCCGAGCCGGCCGCGCAGTTGCGCGAACCCGGGATTCTCACCGATCACCTCGCGAAGCCCGCGCTCGCGGATGAACGCAGCGACCGCCTCGGCGCCGGCATCCGGGTCTGCCTTCACCGGAGTCGCCGACAGCTCGATCGCCCCGAGGCGCTCGATGCGGCGGGCTGAGAGCTTCCGGCCGTCGAAGCGCGTGGCCGTCTCGGTGACGTAGAGGTCGGCGGCGAGCAACTCGGCAGTCTCCCGGTCGAGCGGGGCGGCCGCTCGGATGAGGGCGCGCTGGCCGGCGAGGGACACCTCGGCAACGGCGAGCCATTCGTGGCCGCAGATCCGGGCCTCGCGCGGCAGGGTGGCGCCGGTGCCGGAGGCGAGCAGGTACTCGTCTTCGCTGCCGGGCCGCAACCGGGCGATCCGGTCAGGATAGGCCAGCGCGATGACGGTGGCCACCGCCTCGTCGAGCGGCACCGGACCCGAGGCGATCGCGCCGGTTTCTGCGTCCTCGCCGGTGTCTTCTCCGGTGGTCTCGGCCAGGATCCGGGTGAGCCGGGCGGTCTCCCGGGTGTAGGTGCGCGGGGCCGCGCGGCGCAGCTGCCTCACGGCGGCAACCGCGTCGGCACCCGGGCAGCGCAGGTCCGAGGCCAGGGCGGCGACCACCTCGGCGGCGGCCGCGGTGCCGATGAATGCTGCGCCGTCGAGCAGGCCGCGGGCCATGCGCGGGTCGGTGGGAATCCGGGCGAGCTGCCGGCCGCGGGCTGTCGCGGCTCCGGTGTCGTCGAGCGCGCCGAGCAGCCGCAGCGTCTCAGCAGCCTGGGCGGCCGGGCGATCCGGCAGCGGGTCGGGCAGTTTCAGGCCGCGACCGAACGGCGCGCCCCAGCAGGCCAGGTCGAGGACAGCGGAGGTGAGATCGGCGGTGCGGACCTCCGGCGGGGTGTGGGCTGGCAGCGCGGCACAGTCGGCTTCGCTCAGTGCGCGGACGGCCAGGCCGGGCCCGAGGCGGCCGGCGCGTCCGGCTCGCTGGGTGCAGGCGGCCTTCGAAGCGCGCACGGTGGCAAGGCCAGCGAACCCGCGGCCGGTGTCGAAGTGCGGCACCCGAGCCAGGCACGAGTCGACCACGATCCGCACACCGGGCACCGTCACCGCTGACTCCGCGACCGAGGTGGAGACGACGACCCGGCGGGAGGTCTCCGTGTCCCTGCGCGGGGTGAGGATCGCGTCCTGCTCCGCAGCAGGGGTGGAGCCGGTGAGCACCCGGACATCGACGGGCACACGGCCGCGCAGCAGCGAAGCCAGGGCTTCGACGTCGCGGATGGCCGGCATGAATACGAGCGCATCGCCGGAGGCCTCGGTGCGGAGAGCGGACTCGACGAGGCCTGCCATGTGGGTGAGGAACTCGCGGGTGATTCCGCGGGCATCGATGGGCCGGCCGGGGCCGGACTGGCAGCGGATCTCAACCGGGTGCAGTGACGAGGTGACGTTGAGGACCGGGCCGCCGATGAGCTCAGCCCACCGCTCGGCTTCCAAGGTCGCTGACATCGCCACCAGCGTCAGGTCCGCGCGCAGGCCGGTGGCATCAACCGCGAGGGCGGCGGCGAGATCGGAGTCGAGGTGGCGTTCGTGGACCTCGTCGAGCACGATCGCGGTGACACCCTCAAGCCCGGGGTCGGTGAGCATCCGGCGCAGCAGCACGCCGGTGGTGACGAACTCGATGCGGGTGGACCGGGAGACCTGCGCATCCTCGCGGACCGTATAGCCGACCGCCTCGCCGAGGCGGGTGCCGCTCAGCCGCGCGAGCCGGCGGGCAGCCGCCCGGGCGGCCATCCGGCGCGGCTGGGTGACGATGATCCGCCCGGCCGGCAGCAGCTGGGACAGTGCCGGCGGCACGACAGTGGTCTTGCCGGTGCCCGGCGGTGCGGTGATGACCGCCCGCAGACCGGCAGTCGAACCGGCGTGACGTTCGCCCAGCTGAGGGATGAGCGCAGACGCCGGCAGGCCGGAGGCGATGGCGTCGAGGTCGAAGGAGTGCACGCCTTCAACCTAACGGATCGTCCGGTTGCAAAGCCGGGGAGGCCGGCAGTGAGGCTGCAGAGACTGGCAGTGCCCGGGCCTCCAGAATCCTGCCAATGAGGCAGCTTACTTTTTGTCACTGTCTGCCGAGTGATTCGGAGTAGCCGCCGCGCATGCTTGTTCATAGCAGTGAAGTTCTGCCAGACGCGAAGGCGCGTCGGCACACGAGAAGCAGGGGTGAGAATGACTCAAGGCAGCGCACGGATCCGCATCGGGATCGATACCGGCGGCACATTCACCGACGTCGTCGCGTTCAACGAGGACACCGGCACGCTGACGACGACGAAGACCCCGTCGACCCCAGCCAACCCCGCTGACGGGTTCATCAACGGCATCGAGAAGGTCCTCGCCGAACTCGGCGCCACCGGCAGCGACGTCGCCGCTGTCTCCCACGGCACGACGGTGGCGACGAACCAGCTGCTGGAGGGCAAGCTGGAGACGATGGGCTTCATCACCACCGAAGGCTATGAGTTCGTCCTCGAGATCGCCCGTCAGGCCGTGCCCGACGGCTACGGAAACTCCTACTTCTGGGTCAAGCCCGAACGCATCGTCACCGCCGACCGCGTCAAGACCGTCGGCGGCCGTCTCGACTTCGAAGGCACCGAGGTCCGCCCGTTCGACGAGGACGGCGCCAGGGCTGTCGCCGCTTGGTTCCGCGACGCCGGCATCAACGTCCTGGGCGTCAACTTCCTGCACGCCTACGCCAACCCGGCCCACGAGCAGCGGATGCGTGAGATCCTCACCGAAGTCCACCCCGAGGCGATCGTGTCGCTGAGCTCCGAGGTGCTGCGGGAGTACCGCGAATACGAGCGCTCGATGACCACCCTCGTCGATGCCTCTGTCAAGCCGAAGGTCTCCCGCTACGTCGCCAACATCCATGAGCGCCTCGATCAGTTCACCGGCGCCGAGCACGGCGACCGTGAGCCGATCCCGTTCTACATCATGAAGTCCAACGGCGGTGTGCTCTCCGCCGACGAGGTCGTCCACCAGCCGATCACCACCGTGCTGTCCGGGCCGGCGGCAGGCGCCCTCGGCGCCGGCCTCATCGCCCAGGAAGCCGGGTTCTCCAAAGTCCTCACCTGTGACGGCGGCGGCACCTCCACGGACGTCACCGTCATCATCGACGGCGAACCGGCGCTCACAACCGAGGGGTCGGTGGGTGTCTACCCGTCGAAGATCCCAATGATCGACGTTGTCACCGTCGGTGCCGGCGGCGGTTCGATCGCCTGGACGACCGAAGAGGGTCAGCTCAAGGTCGGCCCGCAGTCGGCTGGCGCCGATCCGGGACCGATCTGCTACGGCCAGGGCGGCACCGAACCGACGATCACGGACGCCCACCTGCTGCTCGGTCGCATCCCGCCCCACCTCCTCGGCGGCGAGATCCCACTCGACGTCGAGGCCGCGCGCACCGGCATCGAAGAACTCGCCGGTCGCCTCGGGCTCAGCGTTGAGAAGTGCGCGACCGGCATCCTGGAGATCTCCGCCTGGAACCAGGCGAATGCGCTGCGTCAGATCTCCGTCAAGCGCGGCCTCGACGTCCGTGACTTCATGCTCGCCTCCTTCGGCGGCTCCGGTTCGCTGCTGGCCTGCCGGCTCGTCGACATCCTCGACCTCGCAGGCGTCATCGTCCCGCTCAACCCCGGCAACGTCTCTGCGTTCGGGCTGCTGACCGTCGACGTCAAGAACGACTACGTGCAGACGCATGTCGCCAAGGACGAAGGACTCGACCTCGGCACCATCGACAGCATCTTCACCGCTCTGCAGGATCGTGCGGCAGCTGCACTCGACGCCGAAGGATTCGCCGCCGCCGACCACCGCTACGACCGGTCGGCTGACCTGCGCTACTTCGGGCAGGCCTTCGAAGTCCGCGTGCCGGCACCGGCCGGGGAGATCACCCGTGAGTGGGCCGATGAGGTCACCGACGCCTTCCACACTGAGCACCGCCGCCTCTACGGCTACGACTTCAAGGGCGATGGCGACCAGTTCGTCGAATGGGTCAACCTGCGCGTCTCCGGCATCGGCCCGATCCAGCGGCCAGAGCTCGCCAAGCTTGGGGAGGCCTCTGCCGCCCAGCCGCTTCACGACAGGGCGCTGGCCAGCCAGCGTCAGGTGTGCTTCGACGCAGACGACGGCTACGTCACCGCCGACGTCTACTGGCGACCTGAGCTGCTTTCCGGAGATGTCATCTCGGGTCCGGCGATCATCGAGGAGTTCGGTTCGACCGTGCCCGTGCATCCCGGCTTCACTGTCCGCGTCGATGACGCCGGCAACCTCGTCATCACCCGCAGCTCATCCGCCGACCAGTCCTGAGCCCGCGCCGAAACCAGAAGGAGACCAGATATGACGACAACCCCCACTGATTCCGGCTCGATGCTCTCGACCACTCCGCTGACCGGTGAGCAGCTCGAGGCCTACATCGCCGCCGAGCCGATCAACCCGGCCGGTCTGCCCCGGCCCTATGAGCACGGCGGACGCCTCACCCCGGAGGGCACCACCGTCGATCCGATCATCGTTGAAATCGTCGAAGGCACCCTCGCCAGTGTTGAGATGGAAGTCGAGACCGCGATCTCGCGGACCTCGCGCTCGCCGATGATCCGCGACGCCCACGACTTCCGCGCCGGCATCCACGACCGGCAGCTGCGCAAGCTCACCGGCCGGTCCTACTCCGCGCTCGTCCACCCGATCGTGCGCGACTTCCCGCTCGACACGATGGAGGAAGGCGATGTCTTCTTCCACAACGATGTCTACGAATCCGAAGGCGGCATCGGCCATCTGCCCGACCTGTGCGTGACCGTGCCGGTCTTCCACGACGGTGAGGTGGTGTGCTTCGTGCAGGCCTTCGGCCACCATGACGACATCGGCGGTGCCTGCCCCGGCTCGATGCCCTCGGGTGCGACGAGCGTGCACGAAGAGGGACTCGCCGTCCCGCCGATCAAGCTGTGGTCCCGCGGTGAGCCCAACCGCGCTGCCCTGCGGATCATGACCCGCAACTCCCGCATGCCCGATTCGCTGGCCGCTGACCTCGACGCCGAATGCTCGGCCTGCCTCATGGGTGCGCGCCGGCTCGGGGAGCTCTTCTCCCGTTATGGCCGTGACACCATCGAAGCGGCCTTCGACACGATCCTCGACAACACCACCGAGCTGTACCGCCGGGAGATCCTGTCGAAGATCCCCGACGGCCAGTACGTGTGGGAAGACTACGCCGAGCACGACGGTGTCGAGGACCCGAAGCTGCACACCCAGCGGATCACCCTGACGAAGACCTCGACAGGTGGGCCGGGCGATGGCCCGAGGCTCATCCTCGACTTCACCGGCACCGCCGCTCAGGCGAGAGGACCGATCAACCACTGCGGCGACTACGTCGGCGGGAACTTCCTCAAAAAATGGCTCGCCCCGATCCTGCGCAACCTCGCCGACTCCCCGGAACGGATGGGCGAGCTCGACGTCAACGAGGGCATCGTCCCGCTCATCGAGATGCGCTTCCCGGAGAAGGGCACCCTGCTGACCCCGATCTACCCGGGTCCGACGAACGCCCGCACCTTCGTCATCCTGCGGCTGCTCGGCGTGCTCGCCGGGGTCGTCGCGAAGGCTGTCGACGGGAAGATGCCGGCAGACCAGGAGACGATCCGCTACACCGGTGTGTACGGCAAGGACCGCGACGGCAACGACTACCTCATGCGCGAGGTGCTCGGCGGCGGCTCGGGCGGCCGCTACTACGCCGACGGTGAGGACACCATCCACGTCGTGCCCGACTCCCGGAACCTGCCCACCGAATTCACCGAATCCCGGTTCCCCTTCCGCGTCGAGCGGCTCGGACTCGCCGTCGACTCCGGCGGCGCCGGACGCTACCGCGGTGGGCTGGGCTACGAGAAGCACATCCATATGCTCAAGGACGCGCACTTCATGTCGATCGCCGACCGGTCGATCCTCGCTTGCTGGGGCGTCAAGGGCGGCAAGGCCGGCCGGCCGTTCCAGGTCACCATCGACCCCGGCGGGCCGAACGAACGCGAGATCGACGCGCTCGCTGATGCCGAACCGGTCCGGGCAGGTGAGACGATCCGCATCCGCACCACCGGAGGCGGCGGCTGGGGCGACCCGCTCGACCGTCCCCTCGACGAGGTCGAACGCGACCTGCGGTGGGGCAAGGTCAGCATCGACGGGGCCCGCAGCGACTACGGCGTCATCGCCAGCGTCGACGACGGTGAGGTCACCGTCGACACGGCGGCCTCGACGCAGCTGCGCCAGCAGATGCGCGACGAGCGCACCGGTGAGGAGCCATTCTTCGACCGCGGACCCGGGTACGCGCGCTTGGCCGGCGACGGCAGCGACGCACCCGCTGTCGACTGGCTTTGAGCATGCGCGTGCTCATCGCCCTCGGTGGCAATGCGATGACCGCCCCCGACGGCTCATCCTCACCGGATGACCAGCGGGCGGCGATCGCGCAGGCCTGCGGGCACATCGCCGAGCTGTTGTCCGACGGCCACGAGGTCATCATCACCCACGGCAACGGCCCGCAGGTCGGCAACATCCTACGCAAGAACGAACTCGCCGCCGCAGAGCTGCCGCCGGTGTCGCTCGACTGGTGCGGCGCACAGACCCAGGGGACGATCGGGTTCACTATCGTCAACCGGCTCGAACAGGAGCTCACCACCCGGGGCATGCACCGGCAGGTCGCCGCCGTCGTCACCCGCACGCGAGTCGACGGCGACGACCCGGCCTTCGCCGACCCGGTCAAGCCGATCGGCACCTACCGGGATGCCGCCCATGCCGAGCAGATGAGCCGGCACGGGCAGATGTGGAAGGACTTCGGGGCCCGCGGCTGGCGGCGCGTTGTGCCCTCCCCGCGGCCGCTGGAGATCCTGGAGACCCCGACGATCTCGACGCTCGTCGCCGCCGGGTGGGTGGTCGTGGCCGCCGGCGGAGGCGGCATCCCGGTGGTGGCTGATGGATCGGGCTGGAACGGCGTCGAGGCTGTCATCGACAAGGACCTCTCCGCCGCCCGGCTGGCCGCCGACCTCGACGTCGACCGGCTCGTCATCGCCACCGACGTCGAGCACGCGATCATCGGCTACGGCACCGAGGACGAACAGCCGATCGGTGAGATCACCGTTGAGCAGATGCAGCGGCTCGCCGATGCCGGGCACTTCGCCTCCGGGTCGATGGGCCCGAAGGTCGAAGCAGTCGTCGACTTCGCCGCCTCCGGCCGCGGCGTCGGCATCATCACCGCGCTTGCCGCCGTGCCGGCGGCCATCGCCGGGAGAACTGGCACGCGGGTCACACCAGCCGCCGCCAGGGGAGCAGCCAGCTCCTAGACTGGAGACAGACCGCCAGGCTCAAGGAGGGATCGTGAGGCACGCACTCAACAGCGACATCGCCGGCATTGTGCTTGCCGCCGGTGCCGGTTCGCGCCTCGGTGTGCCCAAGGGTCTGCTGCGCACCGCCTGCGGGAAGCCGGTCGTGGCCAGCCTGTGCGACCAGCTGACGGCCGCTGGGCTCTCCGAGATCGTCGTCGTCACCGGTGCCGCCGCCGAGGCGGTCGCCGCCGGAGTGCCGGCAGGGGCCCGGGCCACCCACGCCCCGGACTGGCAGGACGGCCTGTCGGCCTCGCTGCGAGCCGGGCTGCGCGCTGTTGCCGATGCATCTGCCGGCGAGCGTATCCGCGCTGTCGTCATCCTGCTCGCCGACGTCCCCGACATCACCGCGGCCGCCATTGAGGCCGTCATCGCCGCTGCCCGCGTGCAGAGCATCGAGACGAGCCTCGTGCGGGCGACGTTCGGCGAGCGTCCCGGCCACCCTGTCGTCATCGGATCGCAGCATTGGCAGCAGGTCATCGACACGGCCGCTGGGGACTCCGGCGCGAAGGCGGTCTTCGCGTCGGGAGCGGTGCGCGAAGTCGACTGCAGGCACCTGTGCGCCGGCATCGATATCGACACTCCCGGGCAGCTGGAGGCCGCCGGCCTGGAGCTGCCGGAGCTGCTGCCCGACGCATGCGCACGGGAGGAGAGCCGATGACGTCACCTGCAGACTGGCAGCAGCTGAGGGAGGCGCTCATGGACCACGGCTACCGGGCCGATGATGCGCTGGCGACGATCGCGTGGCTGTCCGGCAGGCTCGACCGGCCGCTGCTGTGCGAGGGCCCGCCCGGAGTCGGCAAGACGGCGCTGGCGCACGCGCTGGCCGCCGTCCACGGCGGGCAGCTGTTCCGGTTGCAGTGCTACGAGGGCATCGACGCCGCCCAGGCGCTCTACGACTGGGACTTCCGCTCCCAGATCCTCTACCTGCGCACCCTGGAGGCCGCCCATGCCGCCGAAACGGCCGAAGCCGGGAAGCTCGAAGCCCAGCTGTACTCCGAGCGCTTCCTCCTCACTCGCCCGATCCTGGCTGCACTCACCGCCTCGGCCGAGGGGCAGCGGGCGGTGCTGCTTATCGACGAGATCGACCGAGCCGATGACGAGTTCGAAGCACTCCTGCTCGAAGTGCTCTCCGAATGGGCGCTGTCGATCCCCGAACTCGGCCGCATCGAGACCGCCCAGCCGCCGCTGGTCGTCATCACCTCCAACCGCACCCGTGAGATCCACGATGCGCTGCGCCGCCGCTGCCTCTACCACTGGTTCGACTTCCCCGACCGGGAAGCCGAACAGCAGATCCTCGCCCTCCACGTATCCGAGGCGAACGAAGCGCTTGTGGCTGCGACCAGTGACTATGTGCGCGCGGTCCGGCAGATGGCCCTCAATCGGCCGCCGGGCACTGCCGAGGCGATCGACTGGCTGCGCTCGCTCATGGCACTCGGCGCCGTCGACCTCGACGCCGCGGCTGCTCACGCGACCCTCGGGGCGCTCATCAAGGACGCCGAGGACGCCGAACAGGTCCGCGCCCACGGGCCGATCATCGGCGGGGCACCACCGCGGAGACCGTCATGACGATGACCGCAGTGCTCACCGACTTCGCGAGCAGCCTCGCCCGCCACGGATATCCCGCCGACCCCGGCCGGCTGCACACCGCCGTCGCCGGACTCGGCGCACTCGGCACGATCGAACGGCGTCACGTCTACACCGTCACCCGCGCCGCCTGGTGCACCACCGCTGAGCAGTGGGCGGACTTCAGCGTCCACTTCGAGCGCTTCTTCTCACGCCACCCAGCCACCGCGTCCCCGCCGGACATCGAGGTCGAGGTCGAGGTGCCTGACGCGCTGCCCGGTGATGATGACACCGATACCGGCGACCCCGAACCGCAGGCAGCCGCAGCCTCGAAGGCCGCAGTGCTGCGCGAGACCGACATCGCCGAACTCCTCGATTCCCAGGCCGCCGACGCCCGTGCCCAGCTCGCCCGGCTGCGCCTGAGCCCACCGCAGCGCCGCCGGCCGCGCTACCGGCCCGGGCGCGCCGACCGCCTGCACCTGCGGCAAGCCCTGCGCGAACTGCTCACCACCGGGGAGATCACGAGCCTGCCGGGACAGGAGCGCCGCGAGGTGCCCCGCCCGATCGTCATCGTCCTCGACGTCTCGGCAAGCATGCAGCCCTTCCACACCATGCAGCTGGCCTTCGCATCAGCCGCAGCCGAGGGCGGCCGGCACGTCAGCGTCTTCACCGCCGGCACCGAACTGACCGATATCACCGCAGGCGTGCGCACCATTCGGCCCGGTGCCCGCAGCGGACAGATCCCCGACCTCGGCGGCGGCACCCGGCTCGGTGAGACCCTCCAGCAGCTCCTCGACCGGCACGCCGGCAGGCTGCGCGGGGCCACCCTCATCGTCATGTCCGACGGATGGGAAGACGGCGATACCGAGGAACTCACCGCAGCCGCAGTCCGTGCCAGCCGTTTGTGCACACGGTTCCTGTGGGTCAACCCGCGGGCCGGGCGAACCGGCTGGCAGCCTGAGATCCGCGGCATCCGCGCGATCCGCCCGCACGTCGACGCGCTGCTGCCCGGCACCACCATCGTCGACTACTTCCGGCTCGCCGCAGCCGTCGCGGGGTGAGCGGCATGCGCGATATCGCTTCCGAGGTCCTCGACCTGCTCACCGGTGACGAGCCCTTCGCTGTGTGCACGGTCATCCGCACGTGGTCCTCAGCACCCCGCCCGGCCGGAACTGCCATGGCGGTCACCGCCTCGGGACGGGCCATCGGGTCGCTGTCCGGCGGATGCGTCGAAGGGGCCGTGTACGCCGCCGCCCAGCTCACCATCGACGACGACCAGCCGCGCCTGGGCCGCTACGGCGTCTCTGATGACGAGGCCTTCGCCGTCGGCCTGGCCTGCGGCGGCCGGCTCGACGTCCTCATCCGTCGCGTCGATCCGGCCGATCCTGCCGACACCGAGCCGCTGGCGGCCACATGCCGGCAGATCCTCCTCGATGAGCCGGCTGCCCTGCTCACCCGGATTCCGCTGGCCACCGACGATCTCGGCGAGCCGACAGGGATGGAATACGTGCTCGCCCCGCCGGCTGGCCGCTGGCTGGCGATCACCGCGCCTGAGGCGGATGCCCCGACCGTGACCGGTTCGCTCGGTGACGGACAGCTCGACTACTCCGTCGTCGACAGCGCCGTTGGGCTGTTAGCCGCCGGAACGACCCAGATCCGCGAGTACGGCGAGCACGGCGAACGCCTCGACAGCGACACTGCCGTGCTCATCAGCGCCTTCTCGCGCAAGCCGCGGATGCTCATCTTCGGTGCCATCGACTACGCCCGCGCGCTGGCCGCGGCAGCGAAGCTCGTCGGCTACCACGTCACCGTCTGCGATGCCCGGTCTGTCTTCGCCACACCCGCGCGCTTTCCGGAAGCCGACGAGGTCGTCGTGTCCTGGCCGCACCGCTACCTGCAGGCCGAGCTCAATGCCGGCCGGGTCGAAGAGAGCACCGCGATCGCCGTGCTCACCCACGATCTGAAGTTCGACGTGCCGCTGCTGCAGGTCGCCCTCGGCTGCCCGGCGGCCTACGTCGGGGCGATGGGCAGCAGGCGCACGAACGATCGGCGCATCGCAGCGCTGCGCGATGCCGGACTGCCAGAAGAGCTCATCGACCGGCTCTATGCGCCCATCGGCCTCGACCTCGGCGCTCGCACCCCGGAGACGACCGCGATCTCGATCCTCGCTGAGATCACCCGGGAGCGGTGGCAGGCCAGCGGTGCGCCGCTGCGCGACACCACCGGCCCGATCCACTCCTGAGCGGCCCGATCCACTCCTGAGCGGCCGGCCGACCCCAAGGCTCAGCCGGCCGCTCAGCCCGTGCTCACCGGCGCTCTGCCGCCTCGGCGAGGGCCGCCATCGCCGTCACGAACGCCTCCTCGGGTGGATTCACGAGGCCGGCGCCTACCTGCCCGACACCGGCGACCCGGCCGGCCATGCCGGTGTTGATCTGCGGCAGCACTCCGGTCCGGACCACGGCTGCGGCGTCGATGCCGGTGGGCACACCGCGGAACTCGAGGATGGGGATCTGGTGGGCAGGATGCTCACCGAGGGTGATCTCATACATCTTCTGCGTCGTCTCAAGTGCGAATGCGACATCGGCGCCGACGAGCCGGACGATCGCCGGAGCCGCGGCCATCGCGAAGCCGCCGATGCCAGCGGTCTCTGTGATCGCCGAATCGCCGATGTCCGGGTTCGCATCCTCCGGTCCGAACGAGCCGAGGAACAGACCCTCGGGCATCTGCGCCGGCCCGGTGAACCACGCATCCCCGGTGCCGGAGAGCTGGATGCCGAACTCGGTGCCGTTGCGCGCCATCGTCACGACGAGCGAGGAACCGGGGACGTTCTTCGCAGCCGCACAGGCGAGCTTGCAGGTGGGCATGACGATGTTGAGGGCGAAGTAGTCGTTGGCGCCGAGGAAGCGCACCACCTCGGCGAGGTCCTCCTGCGGCCAGTCCTGTGCGAAGAGATGCGGCATGATGTCGCGCAGGAACAGCAGCGTGCCGGTGCGGTTGCGGTTGTGGCCCTCATCGCCGGACTGCAGCATCTGCGAGACATAGGCCTTCGTGTCGAGCGGGCCGCTGCTCTCCAGCGCCTCGGCCAGGACGGGCCCGAGCACATCGCGCATCCAACGCAGCCGCGTGAGCACCTCCTCGCCGTTGGCGCCATAGCGCAGCACCTTGCCGAGCCCTTCGTTGAGGGAGCAGTAGGCGCGATTGCCGTGCACCGGGTCATGCAGCTCCATCATCCACATCGATGGGCTCACGACGCCGGCCATCGGCCCGACGGCTTCCCGACTGTGGCACGGCGCGAACGTGAACCGGCCAGAGGCCAACCCCTCCTCGGCCTCCTCAAGCGTGTCGACGAGCCCTTCGAACACGACAGCCCCAGTCAGGGCGCCGCGCATCGGTCCCGAGGCGTCCTCCCAGGCCAGCGGGGGACCGGCGTGGAGGAACTCGGTGTCAGCCAGGCCCAGGCACTCGCGGGCCGGACGGACGGCGACGAGCTCGGCACCTGCGGCGAGCATCCGCTCGATCGCCGTGCGGTTGGCGTCGGCGCGGCGCGGATCGGCCATGACCGCCTGCACCGCGGCAGCGCTGCCGAGCGCGGGCCGCCAATCGACCTCGGTGACGGCGACCGCCTGCGCCTGCAGCTCCTGGGCGAACAGCGACAGCCCGGCCGTCACCACGACCGGCTCGGCCTCCAGGAGACCGCGCAGCGGCGCGCCATCAGCAGCCGTGGTCGACGCGCCGGTCTGCACGCCGGCCTGCGCGCCGGTCTGCACGCGGGCCTGCGCGTCGGTCTGCACGCGGGCCTGCGCGTCGGTCTGCACGCCGGACTCAGGCCTCAGCGCGGCATCCGGGGATGCAGCGTGCCCGAGGTGGGCCAGGGCTCGGCGCGTCGCGGCAGCATTCGAGGCGAACACCTCGGCACCGGCTGCGGTGAGCGCCTCGACACTGGCGGAGAGTCCCTGCGGATCCTCCTCGGTGCCGACGAGGGAGACGACGACCGGCAGCCGGTGGCCGTGCTCCTCCTGCGCACGTGCGCGCACCCGTTCGATCGTTGCGGCCAGTGGCTCGACCGGTGCTGCGTGGGCGCCGTAGCCGAGCACGAGGTCGAGCAGCACGACGCCAGCGCCGGCGCCGGTGCGCTCAAGGGCGTCGAGTCGCAGGCTCGGGTCGATCATCGGATGGGCACGCCCTGCGGTCATCTCGTCATCACCGAAGTCGATGACGAACGACCCGCTCTCCGGCACTCTGCCGCCGCTGAGCTGCTCAGCCCCAGCAAGTGGGATGTTCGAGGGCACCGGCCCGAGCGCATGGCAGGCGATGAGCATCGCCTCATCAGCCAGAGTGCCGCCGCAGAAGTAGCCGCGCAGATCCCCGCCCGCAGCCTGCTGCTCCGAGGTCTCCGGCAGCCACGACGGCCACTCAGGTGCCACCCCGCCGGCAGCGCGCAGCGCCGCTTCGACCGCGGCTGTCAGATCCGGCCGGCCTGAGCCGAGCACCGCCCACGTCACCCCGACGCCGAGCTCACCGGCCAGCGCTGCGACCTCATCGACGACACCGGCATCGGCTGGCTTCGAGACGATGATGACGTGCTCGGTGGCTTCATCAGCCGCCAGCGCCCGCAGCGCCTGCTTCGTCGACCGGCCGCCGACCGCCGCGCTCATGTCCCGGCCGCCGGTGCCCAGCACATGACTGACGCCCTCGCCAGCGGCGCTGAGCAGCGTCATGACCTGCTGGGCGCCGGTGCCGGAGGCTGCGACGATGCCGAACCGGCCCGGCGGCACCCGATTGGCGAAGCCGAGCGCAGCCTGGGAGACGACCGCTGTGCCGCAGTCAGGGCCCATGACGATGACGTCTGCTGTGGCCGCTGCATCCTTGAGCAGCACCTCGGACTCGACAGGCACATTGTCAGAGAACAGCATGACCGAACACCCGGCGGCGATCGCATCGAGTGCCTCTGTCGTCGCGTGCTCACCGGGCACGGAGATGAGAGCGAGGTTCGCCTCGGTTCTCCGCGCCGCCGAGCCCACGGTCAGCGCCGGGCTCTCGCCACCGGTGCTGAGCTCGCCGCCGGTGGAGCGCAGGGCAGCCAGCTGCACGTCGAGTTCGGTCAACGCGGCCTTCAGCACCTCTGCGTCAGCACACCGCAGAGCGATGACGAGGTCGTTCGGGCTCACCGCTGGGTCGATGTCGAAGTCGAGGCTGCGCATGAGGTCGAGGTTGAGCTCCGTGCCCATCCCGATGAGCGCGTCGGAGACGCCGTCGAGGCCCTTCACGCGGGCAGAGGCCTGCATGAGGCTGACGGAGTCGAAGTAGACACCGGATCGGATGTCAACGTGAGACAGCACAGTCTTCTCCTTCTGTCGGGTCCGGCGTTCCACCGGCGGAGTGAGATGAGGGTTGGGAAAGCGCGCGGCATGTCGCCACGACACCGGCGCCGAGGTCGTAGCCGGACGTGTGCCCGATCGCACCGAGATGTGCGGCGAAGGCGGGAAGGTCACCTGCTTGGGCGGCGCCCAGCGCCCTGGTCACCGCTGTCGTGCACCAGCCGTCGAGGGCTGCTTCGAGCAGTGAAGCGGAGATCGCCGTTGTGGTGGCCAGCTGTGGTGTGAGCGCTACCCGCAGCTGGGCGAGTGCGCACCACGCTGACTGCCAGCGCAGGGCCAGCGCGATGCCGGAGAGCACATCATCGCCCGAGGGGGTGAGTCCGGGACCGCGGCCGATCAGCGCCGCGACGCGCTCAGCGAGAGCTTCGTCGCCCCGGCCGCAGCCAGACGCAGCGCCCCGGCTGCAGCTCAGCGCGGTCGCAACGATGTCCTCAGCGCTGGCCTCAGCATCGGCGATCCCCGGCTGCAGCACGGCACGGACGGCACCTGGATCGAGTGCCCTCCCACGGTGTCCGGCCGAATGCTCATCGGGGTGCCATCGGCCGATGCCCAGACCGGGGACCCCGCTGACGCGCTGCGGTCGCCACATGCGCCTGATGTGCAGCTGGGCTGCCGGCAGCAGCAGCCGGTCAGGTTCGGCCGCGACGCGATCGCCGGTCCTCACGCCGGTGGTGAGGACATCGGCTGGAACATGCGCGCGGATGGCCGTCGGCAGATCGTAGGCACCCAACCCGATCACCGGGATGACGAGCGTGCGCTGCCCGGAAGGCACTGTGACGTCGGTGGGTGCCGTGACGTCGGCGGGCGCTGTGAGGTACAGGCCAGCCGCATGGACACCGGCGACCGTCCATGCACGCCCAGGTGCGGCCAGCGGCGGCGTCACAGGGGACTTCGCCGCTGGCACGACAACCGGATCCGCGGATATGACGTGCATCTCACAAGCGTAGGGCTGACTGCTAGGGTGGGGGACATGGCAAATGCCGATAATCATGAATCTCTGACTCGGCAGAATCTGCCAGTCAGCGGGGGTGATGTCACCGTTCGCGACGTCCTCGACCTGCCCTCCCTCTCCGGCACGCGCTTGCTGGCCGGCGCCGACGGCCTCGAACGCATCGTCTCTCGCGTCAACGTCATGGAAGTCCCCGACATCCTGCCGTGGGTGCGTGCCCAGGAGCTGCTCATCACCACCGGCTACCCGCTGCAGGGGCAGCAGATCGACCTCGGTGAGCTCGTGCGCCAGTTCGCCGACCGCCAGCTGGCAGGCGTCGGCGTCAAACCCGGCCGCTATCTCCATGAGATCCCCGGCGAAGTGCTCACCGCAGCGGATTCCGCAGGACTGCCGATCCTGCTGCTGCCCCACGGGGTCGGCTTCGACGAGATCATCCACGAGGTGCTCGGCACGGTGCTCGCCCGTCGTGAACAGGACCTGCAGCAGGCCGAGCAGATCCTTCACGAACTCGTCACCATCGTCGTCACCGGCGGAGAGCTCGATGAGGTCTGCAGTCGCATCGCCAGTCATGTCAAAGGCACTGTCGCCGTGACGACGATGGACGGCCGGGTGACCGCGGTGGCCGGGCAGCTGCCGCTGGCAGAGCTCCAGCAGCTGACTTGCTTCGATGTCGCCGGCCGTTTCCGGGTCGAGCAGACCCGGGTCGGTGAGGTGCAGAAGGCCAACGGGATCTGCAGTCTGGCGGTGCGGATCCGCGGCGGGACCCGCGACCTCGGCCGCCTCGTCCTCTTCACCGACCATCCGATGAGCCACAGCCAGCAGCACGTCGTCGACCAGGCCTCTGCAGCCGCCGCCCTCGTGCTCACGAAGATGCACGCGATCTCGGCTGTTGAGAGCAAGTACAAGGCTGACTTCGTCCACGATGTGCTGCGCGGCCGCATCGTGGCAGCCGACCGGATCCTGTCCCATGCGACCTCGCTGGGCTGGGACTTGGACCGTGAGCTCGTGGTCGTCGTCGCCGAGTACGACGACACCGGCGAGCCTATCGAGACGATGGACAAGCAGTCCCTGCAGGAGCGCTTCGCCCGCGCCTGGACCTCGGCGGTCACTCAGGGCGACGCCGAGGCGGTGGTCGTCGGGGCAGGGGATGAGGTCACTGTCATCGCCGGTGTGACAGCAGAGGAATCCGTCGAACGAACCACCGCCCGCGTCGAACGTTGGGTCGGCGACGTGCACGGCGTCGGCGGTGGCGGCCGGCTGACCTTCTCCACCGGCATCAGTCGCACAGCGGCGGATCTCCACGCTCTGCCGGCCGCCTACCAGGAAGCGCGCAAGGCCGTGGAGGTCGGCCGCAGGCTCTACGGCGAGCAGGCGATCAGCCACTTCGATGCCCTCGGCGTCTTCCGGCTGCTGTCGCTCATCGACGATGAGGAGGAAGTGCGGGCCTTCATCTCCGACACCCTCGGGGTGCTCGCCGACCGGAGCGCCTCCTCCGCCGACCTGCGCGAGACCCTGCGGGTGCTGCTGGACAAGAACCTCAACGTCGCTGAGACCGCCCGTGAGATGCACTTCCACTACAACTCGCTGCGCTACCGGATCAGCAAACTCGAGCGCATCCTCGGGCCCTTCATGACCGATGCGCGGCGGCGGCTGGCCATCCATCTGGCACTGCAGGCGATGTACCTCACGGACCTCACGGACGGAAAGCGCACACGCGGCTGATAAGCGATCCACCGACAGATCGCAATGAGGCGGGCGAAACTATCCAATCCAGCACGGAGGTGTTTGGCATAACTTGACGTGACGCGCGCCTCGTTGTGTCCCTACGGTTGACACATGCCGTTACGGCTATGACAGTTCGAAAGCCGACTGGTTGGGGGAGCAATGAGTTTCGGATGGACACTGCACGGTGACGGGAAGAGTCCTGCACCGGGCAAGGCGGTAGCCCCTCATGAGCGCCTGACCTGGCCGCGCACGGTCGGACTCGGCGTTCAGCACGTCGTGGCGATGTTCGGCGCAACGTTCGTCTTTCCCGTCGTCATGGGCCTGAATCCCCAGCTGGCGGTCATGATGAGCGGTGTCGCCACCATCATCTTCCTGCTCATGGTCAACGGCAAGGTCCCCAGCTATCTCGGCACCTCCGCCGCTTTCGTCGGCGGCGTCGCGGCTGTCACCGCCCAAGGCGGCACACCCCAGCAGGTGACCGGCGCGATCATGATCGCAGGCCTCGTCCTGGCCGCCTGCGGCATCTTCATCCACTTCATGGGCGCTGCTGTGCTGACGAAGATCATGCCGCCGGTGGTCACCGGTGCGGTCGTCATGCTCATCGGCTTCAACCTCGCCCCGGTCGTCGCGAACGTGTACTGGCCGCAGGACCAGTGGATCGCCTTCATCGTCATGTTCGTCATCATCGTCATGTCGGTGGCTCTGCGCGGATTCCTCGGCCGCATCGCCGTCTTTCTCGGCCTGGCTTTCGGGTATGTGCTGTCCTGGATCTTCGATTTGGCCTTCGGTCCGATCACGGCCTTCAACGCCGCCACCGGAGAGGTCGACACCCATATGCGCGTCGACTGGTCCGGCGTCCTCGACGCCCCGTGGTTCGGTCTGCCGCCAGTCACCGACAGCGCCGCAGGGGTCGTCGGCATGCACCTGCCGGAGTTCAACGCCGCCTTCATCATCCTCATGCTCCCGGCCGTCATCGCGCTCATCGCCGAGAACGTCGGTCACGTCAAGGCTGTGGAGGAGATGACGAAGACACCGCTGGACAAGTACATGGGCCGGGCGCTGACCGCCGACGGTGTCGCCACCGCCGTGGCCACCTCGGTCGGAGGCTCACCGACGACGACCTACGCTGAGAACATCGGTGTCATGGCCTCCACCCGCGTCTACTCGACGGCGGCCTACTACGTTGCCGCGCTGGTGGCGATCGTCTTCGGCCTTTCACCGAAGTTCGGCGCACTCATCTCCGCAGCGCCTGGTGGCGTGCTCGCCGGCATCACCGTCGTGCTCTACGGCATGATCGGACTGCTCGGCGCCAAGATCTGGACGGAGAACAAGGTCGACTTCTCCAATCCGCTCAACATGGTCCCGGTGGCCGCTGGCATCATCATCGCCATCGGCGACATCGGACTGAAAGTGACTGAGACGTTTACCCTGGCCGGCATCGCATTGGGTACGATCGTCGTTCTGGTGATGTACCACTTCTGCCGGATCATCGCCCCCGCAGAGCTGCGGGAGGCGGCTGACAGCGCAGGAGGCGCACTCATCACCGTCGGCGAACCCGGATTGCACAATCTCGAAGAGCTCGGTCTCGAGGACGACCACGGCCGGCGACGCCGTGGCGGCCGGACTGCCGACCACGATCCACACAGACCGGAGGACATCAGGGAATGAAGCCAGCGGCTTTCGCCTACAACCGCGCAGCATCGGTCGACCACTGCCTCGAACTGCTGACCCAGCACGGGGCCGAAGCGAAGCTGCTGGCAGGCGGCCAGAGCCTCATCCCGGTGCTGAATATGCGCCTGGCCGCCCCCGCTCACCTCATCGACATCTCCAGGCTGAGCGAGCTGGGCTCCATCGAGGTCACCGATTCCTGCGTGCGCGTCGGCGCTGCGGTCACACACGCGGAACTCGAAGCCGATGACCACGCCTATGCCGCGCTGCCGATCCTGCGTCAGGCGCTGGTCAATGTCGCGCATCCGGCGATCCGCAATCGCGGCACCACCGTCGGCTCGATCGCCCATGCCGATCCGAACGGAGAGATGCCGGCCGTCCTCGCCCTCACCGGCGGCACCGCCCATGCAGTCTCTTCATCCGGGTCCCGGCAGATCGACGCAGCTGAGCTCTTCATCGGCCCGCTGGAGACCTGCCTGGAAACCGATGAGCTCATCACCCATGTCGACTTCCACCGGTTCCCGCCCGGCACCCGCACCGGCTTCACCGAACTCGCCCGTCGCTCAGGCGACTACGCTCTCGCCGGGGTGGCCATGGCGCTGACTGCCGAGGAATCCACGATCACCGGGCTCCGCCTGTCCTTCGTCTCCGTCACCGACCTGCCAGAGGTTCTCGACATGAGCGAGCGGGTCACCGGGATGGAGCTGAGGGCCACCACTGACCTGTGCGCGGCCGTGACCGAGGCGGTCGAGGCAACCATCGACCCAGCCGGCGACATCCACGCCACCGCCGACTACCGCCGCCACATCACCAAGGTCATGGCCCGCAGACTGGCCGTCGAGCTCAGCTGTCGGCCACCGCAGCCGCCGACGGCAGGCCAACCGGACTGGTGACGGGCAGGCCAACCGGACTGGTGACGGCAGGTGGCGGCAGCGACCGCAACGACGAAAATGACACAGACATCGGCTGAGAGAAGGAGCGAAACACGTGAGCAGCCTGGCACACGCTGAGGGAACCGAGCCGGAACCGCACCGCACCGTGCGGCTGATGGTCAACGGCACAGCGCACGAGATCTCCGTCGCCGACCGTCGGCTGCTCTCCGACGCCCTGCGCCACGATATCGGGCTGACCGGTACCCACGTCGGCTGCGAACACGGAGTGTGCGGCGCCTGCACCATCCAGGTCGACGGCAAGCCGATGCGCTCCTGCCTCATGCTCGCTGTCGCCGCCGAAGGCAGCGACCTCCGCACCGTCGAAGGCATCGGCAATGACCCCGAGCGCCCTTCCGATGTGCAGCAGGCGTTCATCGACTGCCACGGCCTGCAGTGCGGCTTCTGCACCCCTGGGTTCATCACCACGATCGACGCGTTCATCGAGGAGAACCCCGACCCCACACCCGAGGAGGCCCGCGAGGCGATTTCCGGGAACCTGTGCCGCTGCACCGGATACCAGAACATCGTCGCCTCCGTGCTGCGGGCAGCCGAACTGCGCAGGACCGGATCCGTTCCCGAGGCGGCCGCCGCCTCGGGTGCGGGCGACAGGGCATCCGGCGCGGACGGGGCACCCGGCTCGGACGGGGAAGGACAGCGATGACGACACGGATGTTCGGGCAGAAGATCGCCCGCAAGGAGGACCCGCGGCTGGTGACCGGCAACGGCTCCTATGTCGATGACCTGTCCTCGCCCCACACGCTGGCCGCGGCGTTCGTGCGCAGTCCGCACGCCCATGCGAAGATCCTCGACATCGACGTCTCCGGCGCCCTCGACATCGACGGCGTGTACGCCGTGTGGACGCACGAAGACCTGCCCGGCGCAGCCGGTGAGCGGCTGCCGATGCTGCTGCCGCACCCCTCACTCATCGCGCCGAAGACCGGGTACGCGCTCGCCAAGGACGACGTCAACCACGTCGGAGAGCCGATCGCCATGGTCATCGCCGCCAACCGCTACATCGCCGAAGACGCCGCCAGCGCCGTGCACGTCGACTACGAGTACCTGCCTGCCGTCGTCGGGGTCGCGACCTCGCGCGAGGCCGAGCACGCTGTGCATGCCGATGTCGCCGACAACATCGCCGCTCACAGCATCGACGAGGTCGGCGCGGTTGACGAGGCGATGGCCGGTGCCCCACATGTGCTCGAGATCGACCTCGACATCGAGCGCAGCGCCTGCATGCCGATGGAGGGCAAGGGCGTGCTCGCCCGCTGGAACCGCCACGATGAGAGCATGATCGTGTACTCCTCGACGCAGACTTCGACCGGACTGCGCGCGGCACTGGCAGCGAAGCTGGAGATGCCGCTGACGAAGATGGAGGTCATCACCCCCGATGTGGGCGGAGGATTCGGCGTCAAGATCAACCACCCCTGGCCCGAAGAGGTCTGCGTGGCAGCCGCCGCCCGGGCACTGGACCGGGAGATCGCCTGGACCGAGGACCGGCGCGAGCACTTCATCTCCTCCGCCCATGAGCGCCAGCAGCTCCAGCAGGTGCGCATCGGCTTCGACGACGAGGGCAAGATCCACGCCCTCGACGTGAAGTTCTGGCACGACAACGGCGCCTACCTGCCCTACGGGGTGATCCCGCCGCTCAACACCGCCACCCACGTGCTCGGGGCGTATGTCATCCGCAACTACCGCTGCGAATGGTGGTCGCTGTACACCAACACCGTCATCGTCACCCCTTACCGCGGGGCTGGGCGCCCACAGGGCGTGTACATGATGGAACGGGCGATGGACGCGGTGGCCGATGCACTCGGCCGCGACCGCACCGAGGTGCGCGAGACCAACTTCGTGCGGGAGTTCCCGCACCCGATCGGCCTCGTCCTGCAGGACGGCCGCGAGGGCATCTACGACTCCGGTGACTTCCCGGCCTCGATGACCAAGCTCAAAGAGCTCATCGGCTGGGACGACTTCGCCGCCTACCGTGCGCAAGCCGCCGCCGAGGGCCGCAGGGTCGGCATCGGCGTGGCCTGCTATGTCGAAGGCACCGGTGCCGGTCCGTATGAGGGCGGGCACGTCGAAGTCGAGACATCCGGGCGGGTCAACGTGTGGACCGGCCTGACCACTCAGGGGCAGGCACATGCGACCGTGTTCGCCCAGATCGTCGCCGATGAGCTCGGTGTGCCGATCGACCGGGTCAACGTCGTCACCGGTGATACCCGCAAGACCCCCTATTCGGTGGGCACCTGGGGTTCGCGTGGGGCGGTCATGAGCGGCAACGCCGTGCATCTGACGGCCAAGAAGCTCAAGCAGAAGGCGCTGACGATCGCCGGACGCTCACTCGAAGTCGACCCGGCCGATCTGGAGATCGTCGACGGGATCGTGCAGGTCAAAGGCGATCCGTCAGCCTCGATCCCGCTCGAGGTCATCTCGGTGATGTCCAACCCGCTGCGCTACGCCTTCGACGACGCCGCCAAGGCCGCCACCCAGTTCGGGATGCCCAGCGATGAGTCGAAGCCGCCCATGCTGCCCGGCGAGTCACCGGGACTGGAGGAGCGGGACTTCTTCTCCCCGCAGCGGACCACCTTCGCCTCCGGCATGCACGCCGCGATCGTCGAGACCGACCCGGAAACCGCCGACATCACGGTGCTGCGCTACTGCGTCGTCCACGACTGCGGCAAGATGGTCAACCCGCTCGTCGTCGAAGGACAGGTGCTCGGCGGCGTCGCACAGGGCATCGCCGGGGCCCTGTACGAGAAAATGGCCTACGACGAGACCGGCCAGCTGCTCAACGCCTCCTTCATGGACTTCCTTATGCCGTTCGCCAGCGAGATCCCGCCCGTCGAAACCGACCACCTGGAGACCCCGAGCCCGCTCAACCCCCTCGGCATCAAGGGCGCCGGTGAGGCCGGGACGATCCCCGGCGCCTCTGTCATCGCCTCGGCGATCGAAGACGCTGAAGGCTTCCCCATCACCCGCATGCCGATCTCCCCATCAGAGCTGTGGGAGCTGCGTGAGAAGCATGCCGCCGGCCAGTGGCCGTCCCTGCAGCACCCGGCACGCGTGCCGGAGACCGACACCGCACGAGCAGAAGAAAAGGTGACCCGATGAAGATCTCCTCGACCGCCACGATGAACGCCGACCCGCAGACAGCCTGGGACGCCTTCCACAATGAGAAGATCCTCGCGGCCACCATCCCAGGCGTGGAGTCCTTCGGCGATGAAGGCGGCGGGAAGTATGCGGTCGTCGTGACGATGGGGGTCGCGGCGATCAAGGGCACCTACAACGGCACCGTCGTCTTCTCCGAAGAGCGTGAGCCCGAATTCTTCGTGCTCACCGTCAACGGGGCCGGGGGACCCGGCACCATCGGCGCCGAGGTCGCGGTGCAGCTCAGCGCCGCCGAAGGCGGGGGCAGCACCGTGATCTGGGAGGCCGATGCGATCCTCGGCGGGCCGATCGGCGGGGTCGGGCAGCGGATGCTCGGCGGTGTCGCCAAGCGGATCGCGACGAAGTTCTTCGCCGATATCGACAGGGCGATCGCCGAGGGCGTGCCGGAAGCCGGCGAGCAGGCGGCACCCGGTGCACAGGCCGGCGCACCGGCAGCAGCCAACTCCCGCTCACTGTCGGACACAGGCCTCGTGGCAGCACCGGGGTCCGAGGGCTCGGCAATCAGCGGCGCCGCCGGGCACGCCCCGGCGGCAGCCGGGGCGGGCAGCCCGGGGACCGGCGGCTTCCTCACCGGCATGGCCGCCGGTGCCGGCATCGCACTCCTCGGTGTCGCCGTCGGAGCGATCGTCAACGGCCGGCGCTGATCATCGCGGATGAGAAGGCCAACATCAGCACCACGGGACGGAACCCAGGACGCATGCGGACATGTTAGACTTCTCACTCGAGGACGCTAGCCCCTCGATCCCCAGGCTCGGCTTGAGCCGTTCAATGAATGGAAAATAATATGAAATCCCTTTTCTTTGCCGCAGTCGGCACCGTAGCTCTTACCCTCTTCGCTGGTCCTGCAACGGCAGCGCAACCCCCGAATATGCAGGAGCGTGCGGTCATCTCAGAAGAGATCGGCCTTTCCGTCGACTGGGACGTATCTGCCGGTGCGGGTGCGTTCGAAGCGGTCGTCACAGACGCTTCCACTGGGGAGGAGGTCGCGGATATTTCAAAGTTCGTCAATAGTGAAGACGTTATTGTGTCGACTGATGGAACGGTGACGGTTGATGCCCAGAATGCATCGACGTCGAACAATGCTCAGGCGGCTCAGTGTTCAAAGACGGTCACTATTCGAGGAAAATATGGCAATATCACTAACCGTGCTTGCCGAAGCGGTAACTCGGTTAAGGTCTCCGGTAGCGTGAAGGACACGAAGGCTGATAGCTACTGCGTGAAAGCTGGCGCCAAGTTCGCTAAAACTACCTGGACGACACCTCGGCGCGCATGCCCGAAGGGGAATGTCAAATCATTCGATTCAGGGTATAAGTCCGGCACTCGGGTGAGTATGTATGAAATCGGGCAGCGAGTGTAACGTCGGCTCCGATGACTGCTTTCGATAGTTGCTAGCTCGGCGTCGGCCGCAGTCCGTGTCTAGCTACCGGATTTGACTTGCTGCTATCGGTGGAGGGCCCGGGAATCTTGATTCCCAGGCCCTCCGCGATGTGCTGGCATTGAGTCTTGAAGCTATATCTAAGCTGAATCGTTCCGAGCTTCGGGTAGTGACCTTAGACAAGCGACACCCCGCCCAAGAGATCCTCCCCTACGTCAAATCCGGCGCGCTCTCACCAACCCCGTGGCTGAGTACACCTAGACTGTAGCCATGCGCATTGTCAGATTCGTCCACAACGATGAGCCCACCTACGGCGTCGTCGAAGGCGAGCTCGGCGAGATCGTCGACGGTCGGGCCGACACCTCGGGCCTGGAGATCGCCGTCCTCGACTCGGACCCCTTCTTCAGCCCCGCCCAGTCCACCGGCGACCGCCTGACCTACGACGAGGTCCGCCTGCTGGCCCCCATCATCCCGCGCTCGAAGATCGTGTGCGTCGGTCGGAACTTCGCCGACCACGCCGCCGAACTCGGCAACGACGTGCCGGTCTCCCCGCTGACCTTCTTCAAGCCCAACACCGCCGTCATCGGCCCCGGCGACCCGATCCGCATCCCGGCGATCAGCGAGCACGTCAGCTATGAAGCCGAGCTCGGCGTCGTCATCGGCCGGGTCGCCAAACAGGTCAGCGCCGAACAGGCCTACGACACCGTGCTCGGCTACCTCGCCGGTAATGATGTCACCCTGCGCGACATCCAGGACACCGACAAGCAGTGGTCACGCGCCAAGGGATTCGACACCTCCTGCCCGCTCGGCCCATGGATCGAAACCGACTTCGACCCCGAAGCCGTCGCCATCCGCTCGTGGGTCGACGGCGAGCAGCGCCAGAACGGCACGACCGAGGACTTCATCTTCGACATCCCGACCCTCATCGAGCACATCACCGAGACGATCACGCTGCTGCCCGGCGATGTCATCCTCACCGGCACCCCGGCAGGAGTCGGGAAGATCGAAGCCGGCCAGCACGTCTCTGTCGCCATCGAAGGCCTCGGCCTGCTCGAGAACCCGGTGATGGACGCCTGAGCCGTACCCAGGCGACCACCGCCTCGGGACCGGAGACCTCCGCCTCGGGATCGGTTTCACCCCACCAGCCACCAGCACACGCATCGACGAAGAACGAAGGAAACTGTGAGCGTCAAAGTCCGCTTCTGCCCATCGCCCACCGGCACCCCGCACGTCGGGATGGTCCGCACCGCCCTGTTCAACTGGGCGTACGCCCGCCACACCGGCGGCACATTCGTCTTCCGCATCGAGGACACCGACGCCAGCCGCGACTCCGAGGAGTCCTACGGCCAGGTGCTCGAGGCGATGCGCTGGCTCGGCCTCGACTGGGATGAGGGCATCGACGTCGGCGGACCCGACGGACCCTACCGGCAGTCCCAGCGCGGCGAGATCTACCAGGGCATCATCAAGCGCCTCGTCGACGCCGGCCACCTCTACGAGTCCTTCTCCACCAACGAGGAAGTCGAGGCCCGCCACAAAGCCGCCGGCCGCGACCCGAAGCTCGGCTACGACGGCTACGACCGCGACCTGACCGACGAGCAGAAGGCCGCCTTCCGCGCCGAGGGCCGCGAACCGGTGCTGCGCGTCCGCATGCCCGATGAGGACATCACCTTCACCGACCTCGTCCGCGGCGAGATCACCTTCAAGGCCGGGTCTGTGCCGGACTTCGTCGTCGTGCGCTCAGGCGGACAGCCGCTCTACACCTTCGTCAACCCCGTCGACGACGCTCTCATGGGCATCACCCACGTGCTGCGCGGCGAGGACCTGCTGTCCTCGACCCCGCGCCAGATCGTCCTCTACGAAGCGCTCAAGGACATCGGGGTTGCTGAGCAGACCCCTGAGTTCGGCCACCTGCCCTACGTCATGGGGCAGGGGAACAAGAAGCTCTCGAAGCGCGACCCGGAATCCAACCTGTTCCTCCACCGCGACAACGGCTTCATCCGCGAAGGCCTCATCAACTACCTCGGCCTGCTCGGCTGGTCGATCGGACCGGACCGCGACGTCTTCACCGTCGAGGAATTCATCGAGGCCTTCGACATCCACGACGTGCTGCCCAACCCGGCCCGCTTCGACGTCAAGAAGGCCACCGCCATCAACGGCGACCACATCCGCATGCTCGACGCCGCTGACTTCCGCACCCGGCTCGTGCCCTACCTGCAGCGCGCCGGCATCGTCGGTGACGAGCTCAGCGATCGGGAGAACGAGATCCTCACCGCCGCCGCCCCGCTCGTGCAGACCCGCATGAACCTCCTCGGCGAAGCACCGGACCTGCTCGGCTTCCTCTTCACGGCAGATGCCGACCTGGAGCTGACCGCCGACGGGCTCAAGACGCTCAAGGACACCGCCCCCGAGGTGCTCGCCGCCTCTCTGCGGGTGCTCGAACCACTCGATGACTGGTCGACCGAGGCGATCCAGGACGCCCTGCAGACCGCGCTCGTCGAGGAGATGGGCATCAAACCGCGCCTGGCCTTCGGGCCGCTGCGCGTGGCCGTGTCCGGCCGCCGGGTCTCTCCGCCACTGTTCGAGTCGATGGAGATCCTCGGCAAGGCCTCCTCGCTGACCCGCCTGCGGGCGCTCGCCGATCTCCTCGCCGACGGCGAGGAGCAGGACGCCTGAGATGACTGACACCGCCACCGTGGTCCCAGGCCCGCGCCTGCCCGGGCTGACCGTCGAAGAGCTCACCCTCACCGTGCCCGTCGACCGCGGCTACGGTCAGCCGCTGTCCACCTCGGGAACGGGGGAGGAGCCGGCCACACTCGAGGTCTTCGCCCGGATCCTGGGCACGAAGGACTCGACGAAGCCCTACCTGCTGTACCTGCAGGGCGGGCCCGGGCACGAGGCGTTCCGCGCCACCCAGTCGAGCCCCGGCTGGATCGAACGGGCGCTCAAGGACTTCCGGATCGTCATGCTCGACCAGCGCGGCACCGGCCGTTCGACCCCCATCGGCTGGGTCGACGGGCACATCACCGGGCTGCCGGCCGGTCTCGATGCAACCGATCCCGAGGCGGTGGCCGGGTACCTGACTCACCTGCGCGCCGACTCGATCATCGCCGATGCCGAAGACGTCCGGCAGGCGCTCGGGGCCGAGCAGTGGAGTGTGCTCGGGCAGTCCTTCGGCGGGTTCTGCACGCTGCGGTACCTCAACGAGCATCCTGAGGTCATCCGCGAGGCTCTGTTCACCGGCGGGCTGCCGGCCGTCGGCGGGCACCCGCGGGAGGTCTACGCCGCGACCTGGCAGCAGATGACGGCCAAGTCCCGGGCCTTCACCGCCCGGTACCCGCGCGCGGCCGAGAAGTTGAAGGCGCTCAGCGCCCGCGCTGAATCCGGTCTGGAGCTGCCCGACGGCACGATCGCCACCGGCGATCACGTGCGGCTGCTCGGCCACTTCCTCGGTGCCTCGGGCGGGGCCGAACGGCTGGCCTACCTGCTCGAAGGCGACATCGACACCGCCGCCTTCCGCTACGACTTCGCCGCGGCCCTGCCGTTTGCCGGCCGCAACCCGCTGTACGCGGTCGTGCACGAAAGTTGCTGGGCTGATGGCGTCGTCACCGACTGGGCAGCCGAGGCTGCCATGCCCGAGGCGGTGCGCACCGATCCGACGCTGATGGCCGGTGAGCACATGACACCTGCCGTGTTCACCACCGGCCCGCTTGCGGTGTGGAAGGACATCGCCGAACGCGTGGCCGCACACGAGTGGCCGAAGCTGTGGGATGCCGAGAAGCTGCGGAGCGCTGAGGTGCCGGCGGCTGCTGCGGTGTACTTCGAAGACGCCTATGTGCCCCAGCAGTTCTCTCTGGCGACCGCCGCGCTGCTGCCGCAGATGCGGCCGTGGGTGACGAACGAGTACGAGCACAACGGACTCTCGGCCTCCTCAGGAGCGGTGCTCGACCGGCTTCTCAAGCTCACCCGCGACGAAATCTGAGTCCCCGATGCCCTGTCCGGTATCCGGAATCGCGGGTGTTTGAGGACTGTGTGCTCAGGTCTGGCGGCTCACAGTGAGCGGACCATCCCGCCGTCGACGGCGATGACGCTGCCGGTGATGTAGCTGGCGATGGGGGAGAGCAGGAACGCTGCGACCTGCCCGAACTCATGCGGCTGCCCGAGCCGGCGCAGCGGCACATGCTCCAGCTGCTCAGCATCGGGCGCCTCGCCCATCCGCGGGGTGAGGATCTGACCGGGGGCCACACCGAAGATCCGGATGCCGCGCGGGCCGATCTCATCGGCCATGTTCTTGATCGCCATTGCAATCCCGGGCCGCAGCGCATTCGAGATCGCGATCGAGGGGATCGGATTCCACACCGACGATGACAGCACCATCCCGACTGCGCCTCCGGGGTCCAGACGCTCGCAGGCGCAGCGCGCCAGGCGCAGGGAGCCGAGGAACACCGATTCGATCGCCTCGCGCCACTGCTCCTCGCTGGTGTCGAAGTAGCGCCCGACAGCCGGCCCGCCGACGGAGATGAACACACCGGCAACCGGCGCCTCGCCGAACGCCTCGGCTGCGGCGGTGAAGAGCCGCTCACCGGCGTCAGCAGCCGCATTGTCGACGGCCAGTCCGGCCGCTCGGTCACCGAGCCGGGAGAGCGCGGCGTCGATCTTCTCATGGCTGCGCGAGGAGATCAGCACGTTCGCACCTTCCGCGACAAGCGCCTCGGCGGTGGCGAATCCGAGCCCTGATGAGCCGCCTGTGACGATGAATGTGCGGCCTGAGATCTGGAGGTCCATGAGCTTCATTGTGCCGCCTCTCACCCGATTTTGCACTCGGGGTTCGGAGTGTGTAGAGTAATCTTTCGTTGCCAGGGAGGCGCAAGCCTCCGAAGTGCATTGGGGTATGGTGTAATTGGCAGCACGAGTGATTCTGGTTCACTTAGTCTAGGTTCGAGTCCTGGTACCCCAGCGCCCCCGTCGTCTAGTGGCCTAGGACGCCGCCCTCTCAAGGCGGAAACGGCGGTTCGAACCCGCTCGGGGGTACGGATGATCCCGGTGTCTGACATGATCAGGTGCCGGGATTCGTCATTTCCCACCGGCACCGCCCCCGCGCGGTGCCCTGGCTTGATCGACGGAGACCATGACACGAGACGACAGCTCCCGCCCGCCGCGCGAGGCCCGTGCCGCGCTGACCGGCGGAGTGGTCGGCAACTACGTCGATCAGCTGCACATCTTCCTGCCGCTGACCGCCCTCGCTCCAGCCCTGCCGCACCTGGTCGGCAGCGAGGCGATCGCAGGGGCTGCGACGCTCACGATCGTCGCCACGCTGCTCGGCCGGCCCTTCGGCGCCATCGTCTTCGGCCGGCTGGCCGACCGCTTCGGCCGCACCGCCATCACCCAGGTCGCCATCGCCGGCACCGCCGTCTGCACTCTGGCGATCGCCTGCCTGCCGACCCACGAGACGATCGGCATCGCTGCGATCGGGCTCGTGTTGCTGCTGCGGTTCCTCGGCGGCATGTTCCTCGCCGGCGAGTACACCTCGGCGATCCCGTTGGCGATGGAATGGTCGGCCCCGCGCCGCCGCGGCCTGTTCTCCGGGCTCATCATGGCGATGGCCCCGTGGGCGCAGGCTTCGATCGCCCTGGCCACCCTCGGCCTGCTCGCCGCTCTTGGCCCCGAGGCCTATGCCGTGTTCGGCTGGCGGCTGGCGTTTGCCACCGGCGGCATCGCCTCGCTGCTCGTGCTCGCCTACTATCACCGCAACGTCGCCGATGCGAAAGCCTCCCAGCTGCTGCCGACAGACGCCGCCGCTCCCGAGGCGGAGGAGACTCAGGCGGCTGGCTCCGGTGAGCGTCCGGCCCAGCGCGGTTCGCTGCGGGCGGTCGTGTTCGGCCGCTGGGCGCGGCCGTTCTGGGCGGTGTTCCTGCTCATGACCGGGCTGTGGCTGATGACGAATATGGTCGTCATCCGGATGGCCGCCTACCTCGGTGAGGGCGGAAGTGCCGCCCATTTGACGGCTGAGACCGTGCCGGTCGTCATGGCCGCCGCCGCGATCGCCCAGGCGCTGGTGATGTCGGTGACCGGGCACATCTCCACGCTCGTCGGCAGGCGCCGGTTCTTCGTGCTCGCCGGCATCATCGCCGCAATCGGCGGGCCGACCCTCTACGTGCTCATCACGCAGGCCTCGACGATCGTCGCCACCGCAGCGCTCGTGTGCCTCATTCAGGCGCTCACCGTCACCGCCTACGGGCCGATCGGCGCGCACCTCTCAGAGATCTTCCCGGCCGAGGTCCGCTCGACAGGCTACGGCACCGCCTACAGCGCCTCGATCGTGATACCGGCCCTCTTCCCATTCTGGCTGCCGGCACTGACCGCACTGCTCGGCGGGCAGACTGCTGCCGTGGTCGTGGTGCTCGTGCTCGGCGGGATCTTCGTCTCCTTCGGTGGTGTCCTGAGCACCCGGTCACAGGCCGCCGCCGAGGCTCAGCTCAGCGCCGACTGAGCGAGAGTGTGTCTTCGGCGATCTTCCGGGTGTTCTCGGCGGTTTTGATCGAGGCGACGATGAACTCCAGAACCATGCGCCCGTAGACGAGCTGCATGAGGGCCGGAATCCAGCCGAAGAGGATCGCGAGGATGAGCGGCAGCGGGTTGAACGACGACTCACCGAAGACACTCACGCCCATGGCGAGACCGAAGATGATGCCGAAGACGACGATGGCGATCCACGTGAGCGCGCACGCGAGGATATGCAGCACGTAGATGATCCCGGCCCACGTGATGCTGACGAAGTGATCGAACTTCACGTCGAACAGGGCTTTGAAGAAGCCGCTGGCCGACCGGCCGCTGACCGGTCTTTCGGTTTCCGGTGCGCCGCCCCAGCCGGAACCGGGCTCTATGCCGTATGGGTTTCCGCCGGTCGGCTGTCCGCCATAGGGGTGAGCGTAAGGGCTGGCGGCGCCCGGCTGAGACTGGTCGGCTGCAGGAGCATGCGGAGCCTGGTATCCGATCGGCTGCCGTGAGTCCTGGGGCTGCTGTGGGTCCCGTGGATGGGACGGAGGCTGGGTCATGGTGTTCCTCTCAGTCGTTGATGCTGCTGACAGTGATGACAGCCGGGAGAGCGCCGCGGTGATCCGGCGCTCTGCACCGTCGGTCTGTCATCGGGCATCTGCCGGTGCCAGGCTCAGCTCAGCGGTCGGCTGTGCTGATGACGGCCGTCGATGCTGCCTTGTCATGTAGGCTCTGCCGGCGCTTCGTGTCGATGAACAGCGACAGGCAGCACAGCAGGCCAGGTGACGTCAGCGGCATCTTCTCTCCTCAATTGTGCGATATAGGGATATGTGGAACCGATTCCGCGGTTCCTGCCAGCCTAACGACTCCCACACGGAATGGAACGGGCTCAGCAGAGCTTTCCGGCACACGCAATCGCGGCACCGGACCTGATGTCCGATGCCGCGATGTGAAGAAGAGGGGTTCAGGCGCGGTTGAGCGCCTCGGTCAGGGCCTTGGCTGCCTCGAGGATCGACTGTGCGTGCAGGCGGCCGGGCTGGCGGGTCAGCCGCTCGACCGGCCCAGAGATCGACACAGCAGCCACGACTCGGTTGCTCGGTCCTCGCACAGGAGCGGAGACGGAGGCGACGCCGCGTTCGCGTTCGGCGATCGACTGGGCCCAGCCGCGGCGGCGCACACCGGAGAGCATCGTGGCGGTGAAGCGGGCACCGCGCAGTCCCGAGTGCAGGCGGTCGGGCTCCTCCCAGGCCAGCAGCACCTGTGCGGCCGAACCGGCGCGCATGCTCAGGGTCGCTCCGACCGGCACGGAGTCGCGCAGGCCCACCGGGCGCTCGGCTGCCGCCACGCACAGGCGCAGATCGCCCTGCCGGCGGAACAGCTGGGAGCTCTCACCGGTTCGGTCGCGCAGCTGGTTGAGCACCGGCCCGGCGGCTGCCAGCAGCCGGTCCTCACCGGCAGCCGAGGACAGCTCGGCCAGGCGGGGGCCCAGCACGAACCGGCCCTGCAGATCGCGGCCGACGAAGCGGTGGTACTCCAGGGCCACGGCCAGACGGTGTGCCGTCGGGCGGGCGAGGCCGGTGAGCGTGACGAGCTCGGCAAGGGACGCCGGGCCGGCTTCGAGTGCAGAAAGAACGAGGGAGGCCTTGTCGATGACCCCCACGCCGCTACCAGTTTGAGTGCTCATGTTCAACATTCTGCAATCTCAAAAATCGAGATGCAAGTTCACCATGCAAAATGGCGCATTAATGTCGGTGGCCAACCCGCACCCGTGACCTGTCTCAGGCACGAAACGCATGTAGGAGGATCCTGTGGGCAAGACACTGGCCGAGAAAGTCTGGGCCGATCATGTCGTCGCACGCGGCGACGACGGCGCTCCCGACCTGCTCTATATCGACCTTCACCTCGTGCACGAGGTGACGAGCCCCCAGGCATTCGAAGGACTCCGCCTCGCCGGCCGGCCGGTGCGCCGCCCGGACCTCACGATCGCCACCGAGGACCACAACACTCCGACACTGGAGATCTTCAAGCCGATCGCCGATCCGACCTCCCGCAAGCAGATCGAGACTCTGCGCGCCAACGCCGAGGAGTTCGGCATCCGCCTGCACTCCCTCGGCGATGCCGACCAGGGCATCGTCCACGTCGTCGGCCCGCAGCTCGGACTCACCCAGCCGGGCATGACCGTCGTGTGCGGTGACTCCCACACCTCGACCCACGGCGCCTTCGGTGCGCTCGCCTTCGGCATCGGCACCTCCGAGGTCGAGCATGTGCTCGCCACCCAGACGCTGAGCCTCAAGCCGTTCAAGACGATGTCGATCACGATCGACGGTGAGCTGCCCGAAGGCTCGACGGCCAAGGACATCATCCTGGCGATCATCGCCAAGATCGGGACCGGCGGGGGACAGGGCTACGTCCTCGAATACCGCGGCGAGGCGATCCGCAAGCTGTCGATGGAAGCCCGCATGACGATCTGCAATATGTCGATCGAGGCTGGTGCCCGCGCCGGCATGATCGCCCCGGACGAGACGACCTTCGACTACATCCACGGCCGCCCCCACGCCCCCGAGGGCGCCGACTGGGATGCCGCCGTCGAATACTGGAATACCCTGCGGACTGATGACGACGCGGTCTTCGACGCCGAGGTGGTCCTCCAGGCCGCAGACATCGAACCCTATGTCACATGGGGCACCAACCCCGGTCAGGGTCTGCCGCTGAGCGCCAACGTCCCGGACCCGGCCGAGATCGTCGACGAGAACGATCGCGCCGCCGCTGAGAGCGCTCTGGCCTATATGGACCTGACCCCGGGCATGCCGCTGCGCGACATCGCCATCGACACCGTCTTCCTCGGCTCGTGTACCAACGGCCGCATCGAGGACCTGCGCGCAGCAGCCGACGTCATCCGCGGCCGGACCAAGCACCCGGATGTGAAGTTCATGGTCGTGCCCGGCTCGGCGAAGGTCCGCCTGCAGGCCGAGGCCGAGGGCCTCGACGAGGTGTTCACCGACTTCGGTGCTGAGTGGCGCTTCGCCGGCTGCTCGATGTGCCTTGGCATGAACCCCGACCAGCTCGCCGAGGGCGAACGCTGCGCCTCGACCTCGAACCGCAACTTCGAAGGCCGGCAGGGCAAGGGCGGGCGCACCCACCTCGTCAGCCCGCTCGTCGCCGCGGCCACCGCGGTGCGCGGCACCCTGTCATCGCCTGCTGACCTGACCGCCGATGACCGCACTGCGGTCAGCGCCTGAGGGAGGAACCATGGAGAAGTTCACCACGCACACCGGCACCGGCGTGCCGCTGCGCCGCTCGAACGTCGATACTGACCAGATCATCCCGGCCGTCTACCTCAAGCGCATCACCCGCACCGGCTTCGACGATGCCCTCTTCGCCCGCTGGCGCAAGAACCCGGACTTCGTGCTGAGCCAGGAGGCCTACGCCGGCGGCTCGGTGCTCGTCGCCGGCCCCGACTTCGGCACCGGCTCGTCACGTGAGCACGCCGTGTGGGCGCTCAAGGACTACGGCTTCAAAGCCGTGCTCTCCAGCCGCTTCGGCGACATCTTCCGCGGCAACGCCGGCAAGGAGGGCCTCGTGGCCGCCAAGCTCGAGCAGTCCGACATCGAGCTGATCTGGAAGATTCTCGACAACCAGCCCGGCACCGAGATCACCGTCGACCTCGAAAGCCGCACCGTGACCTGCGATTCGCTCACCGTGCCCTTCGAGATCGACGACTACACCCGCTGGCGGATCCTCGAAGGCCTCGACGACATCAGCCTGACCCTCGGGCGCGCAGACGACATCGAGTCCTATGAGGCCTCCCGTCCGAGCTTCAAGCCGCAGACGCTGCCGGCGAAGGTCTGAGGCAGCGCGCTGACCCTGAGCGCGTACTTCCTTTCTGACAGTGTGGTGACAGGCTGACCGGCCGACGATTCGCTAGGCTGGTCACGCACGCCATGCCGCCGAGCCACCGCCTCGGCGCCGGCTCCCAAGCCGAACCGAACCCTGCGTGCGCACGGCCGGAACACGGCGAAGGAGGACAATGCTCGAGGTCGACGGCGGCACACCGCTGAGCGGCACCGTCCGCGTCCGAGGTGCGAAGAACCTCGTGTCGAAGGCGATGGTCGCATCACTGCTGGGATCCAGCCCGTCTGTGCTGCGCGGGGTCCCGCGCATCCGCGACGTCGAGGTCGTCACCGGTCTGCTCGAAGTCCACGGAGTGCGCGTCGAATCCCAGCCCGACGGCGACTCGCCCGACGGTCAGCTCGTCATGGACCCCTCGAACGTCGAACAGGGCTCCATCGTCGACATCGACGCCCACGCCGGCGCCTCGCGCATCCCGATCCTCTTCTGCGGACCGCTGCTGCACCGCCTCGGCAAAGCCTTCATCCCCGACCTCGGCGGCTGCCGCATCGGCGATCGGCCGATCGACTTCCACCTCGACGTGCTGCGCCAGTTCGGGGCCACCGTCGATAAGACCCCCGGCGGCATCCAGCTCGAAGCCCGCCAGCGGCTGCAGGGCACCCAAGTCGAGCTGCCCTACCCCTCGGTCGGAGCGACCGAGCAGGTGCTGCTCACCGCCGTCACAGCAGAAGGCGTCACCGAGTTGAAGAACGCCGCGATCGAACCCGAGATCATGGACCTGGTCGCGATTCTGCAGAAGATGGGCGCGATCATCTCCGTCGACACCGACCGCTGCTTCCGCATCCTCGGCGTCGAGGAGCTTACCGGCTACACCCACCGGGCTCTGCCTGACCGCATCGAGGCCGCCTCGTGGGCGTCTGCGGCCTTGGCTACCGGCGGTGAGGTGTTCGTCGAAGGCGCCCACCAGCCGGACATGATCACTTTCCTCAACGTCTTCCGCCAGATCGGCGGCACCTTCGACGTCACCGAGACCGGCATCCGGTTCTCCCACCCGGGAGGCGATCTGTCCTCCCTGCCGCTGGAGACCGACGTGCACCCGGGCTTCATGACCGACTGGCAGCAGCCGCTCGTCGTCGCCCTGACGCAGGCGACCGGACTGTCGATCATCCATGAGACTGTGTACGAGAACCGCTTCGGCTTCACCGACGCGATCAACCGGATGGGCGGGACGATCCAGCTCTACCGCGAATGCCTCGGCGGCACCCCGTGCCGGTTCGGGCGCAAGAACTTCAAGCACTCGGCCGTCATCTCCGGGCCCACGAAGCTGCGCGGTGCCGACATCGAGGTCCCCGATCTGCGCGGCGGGTTCTCCCACCTCATCGCCGCCCTCGCCGCCGAAGGCACCTCCCGGGTCTCGGGCATCGGCATCATCAACCGCGGCTACGAGGACTTCCTCGACAAGCTCGCCGCCCTCGGCGCGAAGGTGCAGATGGCATGAAGCACAACGACAGCCACGCCCACCCCGATGACGTGCCGGCCGAAGCCCTGCACGCCACCCCTGAGGGCACCGTCGACGTCACCGGCACCCCGCCCAAGTACCACGTCGACTTCGATGAGAGAAGCCTGAAGAAGCAGAAGTTCACCGCCAGCTTCGTCGCCCCGACCGCCGGGGCGCTGTTCCGCCTCTTCGGCCGCTACCAGGTGCTCGGCGAAGAGCACATCCCGCCCTCAGGCCAGCCGGCGATCTTCGTCGCCTACCACGCCAGCTACCTCGACCCGATCCTCATCGGGCTGACCCTGTGGTACCGCGGCCGGCTGCCGCACTACCTGGCCAAGTCCCCGCTGTTCACCGGCGTACTCGGCGCCGGACTCAAGGCGATCGGCCAGATTCCGGTGCTGCGCGACTCCGTGCACGCCGGCGGCAGCCTCGTCTACGCCAGAGCCGCCCTCGAAGGCGGGCAGTCGATCGTCATCTACCCGCAGGGCACCTTGACGAAGGACCCCGACCTGTGGCCGCAGGCCTCGAAGTCAGGTGCCGCCCGCCTGGCCCTGTCGACCGGCGCACCGCTCATCCCGGTTGCCCACTGGGGTCTGGACAGGTCAATGCCGGTCGGGGCGAAGATCCCCAAGCCGCGCCCGCAGGACACGCTGCGCATCGCCTTCGGCCCGGCGATCGACTACAGCGACCTCGACGGGCTGACCACCGCCAATATCCGCACCCTGACCAACCGCGTCACCAGCCACATCGCAGCCGAACTCGCAGTGCTGCGCGGCGAGGAGATGCCCGAGCGCTTCCGCGCCGACTACCGGCCGGCCGCCGGGCGCACAGAAGGAGACACCGCATGACGATCGCCGTACTCGGAGCCGGATCCTGGGGGACGACGTTCGCCAAGGTGATCGCCGATGCCGGTCACGAGGTGCTGCTGTGGGCTCGCCGCGGGGAAGCGGCAGACGAGATCAACGCCTCCCACACCAACAGCCGCTACCTGCCCGACATCGAGCTGCCTGATACGATCCGCGCCAGCTCCGATATCGCTGAAGTGCTCGCCGCCGCCGAGGTGGTGGTGCTGGCGGTGCCCGCGCAGTCCCTGCGCGGGAACCTCACCGCGTGGGCGCCGCTGCTGCGCGAGGACGCCGTGCTCGTCAGCCTCATGAAGGGCATCGAGGTCACCACCGGCAAGCGGATGAGCGAGGTCATCGCCGAGGTCACCGGTGCCGGCCCGGAGCGCATCGCGATCGTCTCCGGGCCCAATCTGGCCCGCGAGATCGCCGTCGGCCAGCCGACTGCCACCGTCATCGCCTGTGCCGATGAGGCCGTCGCCGACCGCATCGCCGAACTCACCGCCAATGCCTACTTCCGCCCCTACACCAACGACGACGTCGTCGGCGTCGAACTCGGCGGGGCGATCAAGAACGTCATCGCCTTAGCCGTCGGCATCACCGACGGGCAGGGGATGGGAGACAACTCGAAGGCCTCGATCATCACCCGCGGCCTGGCCGAGACCACCCGGCTGGCCCTGGCGATGGGCGCTGATGCCCACACTCTGGCTGGTCTCGCCGGCCTCGGCGACCTCGTCGCCACATGTGCCTCACCGCTGTCGCGCAACCGGTCCTTCGGCCGGCTGCTCGGTGAGGGCCTGACCCTGGAAGAAGCCACCACCCGCACCGCCCAGACCGCCGAGGGCGTCAAGAGTGCCGCCGCCGTTCTCGAACTCGGCCGCTCCCACGGCGTCGAACTGCCGATCACCCAGGGTGTGACCGCCGTGCTCACCGGCCGGCTGCATGTTGACGAACTGGGCGGTTTGCTGTTGTCTCGAAAGCGTAAGACCGAAAGCCCGATGAAGTACGACCAGACCCCGGGCCAGAGCCCGGCCGGCGGCTGAGAGCCCTCAGCCGCCACCCGTCACCGCCACCGGCTCAGGAGGAAACATGATCGAGCACCAGAACTCACCCTTCGCCAAGCTCAACGAGGTCCCGCGCTTCGAGGTCACCAGCACCGACATCACCGAAGGAGCCGAACTCGACGCCGCCCAGCGCTCCGGTGCGATGGGCATCGACGGCGGCAAGGACATCTCCCCGCAGCTGTCCTGGTCAGGCTTCCTGGCCGAGACGAAGGCGTTCGCCGTCACCTGCTTCGACCCCGACGCCCCGACCGGTTCCGGCTTCTGGCACTGGGTGCTCACCGACCTGCCCGCCGATGTCACGGAGCTGCCGGCAGACGCCGGCAACCCGGACGCCGGCCTGCTGCCCGAGGGCGCTGTCATGATGCGCAACGACGCCGGTGAGCCGCGCTTCGTCGGCGCTGCCCCGCCGGAAGGCCACGGGCCGCACCGCTACTTCTTCATCGTCCACGCCCTGTCCGAACCGCTGGAGCTCGACGCCTCGGCCAGCCCGGCCTTCGTCGGCTTCAACATGTTCTTCAAGTCGATCGGCCGCGGCTGGATCGAGACCACCTTCGAAGTCAAGTGACCAACCCCGCTAGGAACAACTGATCCCATGACACCAGCCTCCTCGTCCTCCACTGCCGGCGACACCCGTCCTGTCGTCGCCGTCCTGTTCGGCGGCCGCTCTTCAGAGCACGCCGTGTCGTGCGTCTCGGCAGCCAATGTGCTCGCCGCGATCGACCGGGACGCCTACCGGGTCATCCCGATCGGCATCACCCGGCAGGGCACGTGGCGGATCGTCGAGGACTGGGAGAAGTTCACCTTCAACCCCGAGGCGATGCCCGAGGTGACCGATAACGGCACCTCGGTCATCCCCTCGATCTCCGAACAACGCGAACCGCTGCTGCACCGGGGAGCCGACGGCACCCTGAGCGAACTCGACGTCGTCGACGTCTACTTCCCGGTGCTGCACGGCCGCTACGGTGAGGACGGCACCATCCAGGGGATCTTCGAACTGTCGAACACCCCGTTCGTCGGCGCCGGTGTGCTCGCCTCGGCGGTGAGCATGGACAAGCACTTCATGAAGGCCGTCATGGTCAACTCCGGGATCCCGGCCTGCCCGTTCGTCCTCATCACCGAGGTGAAGTACGAACACGCCCCGGAGGTCATGACCGAACGCGTCGAGAAGCTCGGCTTCCCGGCCTTCGTCAAGCCCTGCCGCGCCGGCTCCTCGATCGGCGTGTCGAAGATCAACAGCGTCTCCGAACTCGATGTCGCGCTCAAAGAGGCTTTCGAGCACGACAACAAGGTCATCGTCGAACCGCTCGTCGACGGCCGCGAGATCGAATGCTCCGTCCTCGGCTCCGTCTACGACCGCCGGGCGCGGACCTCGGTGCCCTCGGAGATCGTCGTCGGCGGCGACCATGAGTTCTACGACTTCGAAGCCAAGTACCTCGACCTCGACTCGGTCAAGCTCATCTGCCCGGCCGATGTCGATGCCGACACCACTGCGAAGATCCAGGATCTCGCCGCCCGCACCTTCAAAGCCTTCGAATGCACCGGCCTGGCCCGCGTCGACACCTTCGTCACCGCTGACGGCGAGGTGCTCATCAACGAGCTCAATACGCTGCCCGGCTTCACCCCGAGCTCGGCGTATCCGCAGATGTGGGCGGCTTCGGGGCTGGAGTACAGCGAGCTCATCTCCGAGCTCATCAGCATCGCGATGAGCGATCACGCCCGCCAGGCGGCCAACCAG
The DNA here is from genome assembly GCF_025147615.1 of Brevibacterium luteolum. Taxonomy (NCBI): domain Bacteria; kingdom Bacillati; phylum Actinomycetota; class Actinomycetes; order Micrococcales; family Brevibacteriaceae; genus Brevibacterium; species Brevibacterium luteolum. The sequence continues at coordinate 45,724 of NZ_JALXPM010000017.1, forward strand.
CCGACGAGCTGAGCGGCCTTACGGCGCTGCCGTCTCCTCATCAGCTGTCTCTCCATCTGCCGGCTGCCCGTCGGCATCGGGCGTCTCGACGGGCAGACCGTCCTCATCGAGGTCCTCGGCCGCCACACAGGACCGCGTCTGCTCGATCGTCGACACCGACGGGGAGATCTCCGAGAGCACGGTGGCGCCGGCGATCCTGTCCGAGGCGACGAGCACCTCGACGGCAGGCTCACGGCCATAGGAGACGAACCGCCACGACGTGCCGGTCTCCTCAGTCGAGATCCAGTCGACGCCGTTGACGCTGACACACCGGTCAGTCGAGGGACCCGGCGGTTCGACGCCGCAGCGCAGCACCGCCACCGATGGGTCGCCCCACGCGTCGGTGCCCTGCGAGGTCGTCTTGCGCGAGTCATGCCCGTCGATCTCATCGGGCATCCGCAGCATGACCGCCGCGCACTCCGGATTGTGGGCGTCGGCAGCGGGTTCGACGGACACGGCGGCAGCGCAGCCGCTGAGAACCAGGCCGGCGACGGCGCAGGCGGCAGCGGCAGAGGGGAGGCGGTTCATGCCCTCCAGGTTAGTCGGTGTCCGTCCGGCTTGGCATACTGACCCCATGACATCACCTGCCCCCGGCACACCGCCGGCCCCACCTGGTGCCACGCTCGGCGACGTCGGTGAGGACGGCGTGCTCGCCGCGCTGCTCGCCGCCCTCCCTGCCGCCGGGCCCGAGGTGCGGGTCGGGCCCGGAGACGACGCTGCGGTCTCGACGTTGAACGGGCACCTCGTCTCGACGACCGACATGCTCGTCGAAGGAGAGGACTTCCTGCCCGCCTGGACGGACCCCCTCCGGCTCGGCATCAAGGCCGCCGCCCAGAACCTCGCCGACGTCCACGCGATGGGCGCTGCCCCGCACGGCATGCTGCTGACGATCGGGGCACCGGCGGACACGACGCTGTCATTCGTGCGAGAGCTCATGACCGGGTTCGCCGAGGAGACCGCCCGCGGGGGAGCGCAGGTGCTCGGCGGGGACCTGTCCGGCGGGCCGGTCGTCATCATCTCCGTCACCGCCCTCGGCACACTCGCCGCCCACCCGCCGGTGCTGCGCAGCGGCGCACAGCCCGGCGATGCGATCGTGCTCGCCGGCACCGTCGGCCAGGCCGCGGCCGGCCTCGACTTGCTGCTGGCCGACCCGGACCTGGCCGACACCTCTGACCCGGCGCTGCGCGAGCCCATCGACGTTCAGCGCAGTCCGCGCCCGGACTACGCCGCTGCCGCCCGGATCGCCGGGCGGGCACACGCGATGATCGACGTCTCCGACGGACTGGCAGGCGACCTCGGCCGGATCGCAGCCGCCTCCGGCATCACCGCCGACCTCGACCCCAGCGCTCTCGACGCACTCGCCGCACCGCTGCAGGCAGCCGCCGACCACCTCGGGACCGGTGCCAGCCCGCGGGACTGGGTGCTGCACGGAGGAGAGGACCACGGGTTCCTCGCCACCGTGCCCGCCGACCAGGTTCCGGTAGGCTGGATGCGCATCGGAACATGCCGCGCGGCCAGCGACGGCGGCAGCGTGACGCTGGCCGGGCAGCCGGTGACCGGAGGATCCTTCCGGCACTTCGGCTGAATGCCGGCATCCGGGCACCATGATCGGGGAGGGGAGAGAGTGGACGAGCGCGACGCGCTGAACATCAACGGCCGGCTGGCCGCCCGCTGGGCCCGGCGGACCGTCGAGCGGCTGCGCCGCGAACGCAACGACATCAACGCCATCAACGTCTTCCCCGTCGCCGACGGCGACACCGGCTCGAACCTCTACCACACCGTCCGCTCGGCCTACCGCGCTGTCGAGAACCTGCACGGAGCCGTCACCCTCAGCGACGTCATCGGCGCGATGGCCACCGGCGCGCTGCGCGGAGCGCGCGGCAACTCCGGGCTCATCCTGTCGGTGGCCCTGCGCGGGGTCGCCGATGCTCTCGACGGGGTCACCGACCTCGACGCCCCGACCTTCGCCGGCGCACTCGAACTCGCCGCCGCCCGCGCCCGTGCCGCCGTCGCCGCCCCCGTCGACGGCACCATGCTCACCGTGCTCGAGGCGATGGCCGCCGAAGCCCGCAGCCAGGCCGATGCCGGGGCCGACCTCATCGGGCTCATCGCCGCCGTGCGCGAAACCTCCCAGCAGGCGCTGCTGGAGACCACCGGACAGCTGCCGGCGCTGACCGAAGCCAACGTCGTCGACGCCGGCTCCTCGGGCATCGTCGAGCTCTTCGACCTGCTCTACCTCACCGTCATCGGTGAGGACCCCGCCGACCACCCCGCCCTGCACGCAGCCCACCTGACCGCCACCACCGGCGGATCCACCGCCTTGGGCACGGATGCCGGTGGTGGGGCCGACGCGGCTGCTGAGGAGTGCCGAGAACCAAGTGCCGGGGCGCTGCTGCACACCGGCGAACAGGGCTTCGAACTCGTCTTCTACGTCGCCGAGCGCCGCGACCGCACCCGGCGGGTGAAGAAGACCCTCACCGCCGCCGGTGGTGACTCGATCGTCGTGTCCTGGCCGATGATCCACGTCCACGTGCCCAGCGAGGACACCGCCCTGGAGACCCTGCGGGCGTGCGCGGACCTCGGGATCGACCGGCTGCGCGTCGAAGACCTCTCCGTCACCGGCGGCCGCACCCTGGCCACCACCGTCATCGCCGTCTGCTCCGGGGTCGGGATGCTCTTCGCCTGCGCGCTGCAGGACGCCCACGCCGTCAACGCCGACGGGGCAGCAGTCACCGAGCAGATCGACGAGCTCATCGCCGAAGCCGACGCACCCGTCATCGTCGTCCCCGACTCCGCGCACCTGCTCGGCGAGCTGCGCCGTCGCTACGGCCACGGCAGCGAGGCCACCAGCAGTCTGCACAGCGCCGGCAGCGAGGCACGCCAGCCGGTCTCGATCGTGCGCTCCCGCTCCGCTGCCGCAGTGCTCTCCGCGCTCGCCGTCTACGACAGCGCAGCCCCAGCCGCAGAAGCGTTCGAGGACATGGCCGAATCCGCCTCCGCCACCCGGGTCGGGGGAGTGGTCCGCGCCGAGCGCAGCTCAACCGGCCCGCTCATCTACGGCCGCTCCGACCTGCTCACCATCATCGACGGGCGCATCCGCAGCGTCGAACAGAACCCAGCCGACGCGGTCATCGCATGCGCCGACCGACTCCTCGGAGCCGGCGGAGAGGTCATGACGATCGTCACCGGCGCACAGCTGCCGGCCAGCGCCACCGACGCGCTGCTGCGCCACGTCGAGACCCGCCACCCGCTCGTCACCGTCGACATCGTCCACTCCGAGCACCCCGAGGGCTGCGCGGTGCTCGGCGTCGAATAGTCCGCGGAGAGCCGAGAAGATGACCCGCGAACCGATCGACGTCAGCACCCTGCTCGACGACGAGCGCCTGTGCGCTGACCTGCGCACCGTCGGCATCACCACCGTCGACGAAGCGCTGCGCTACTTCCCGCGCCGCTACCTGCAGGCCGGCACCCTGAGCAACCTGGCGATGGTGATGGAGGAAGGCGCCGACGTTGCCTTCATGGCCCGCGTCGAATCCGTCACCACCCGGCAGATGCGCCAGCGCCGCGGCAGCATCACCACCGCCCGGGTCTCCGACGGCTCCTTCATCGTCGAAGTGCCCTTCTTCAACCAGCACTGGATCGCCGACAAGATGCTGCCCGGCACCGAGATCGCCATCAGCGGCAAGGTCGCCAAACAGAACCCCAAATACGGCTCAGCCGCCCACTTCCAGATCAAGAACCCCGTGTGGCTCAACCAGATCGCCGGTGATGAGCTGACGTTCGAGACCCGCAGCCACCCGATCCCGATCTACAGATCCAGCAACCGGATCGCCACCCACCGCATCGCCGCAGCCATCCGCACGATCCTCGACACCGCACTCGATGAGGTCTTCGCCGACCCGCTGCCCATCCAGGTGCTCAGCGACCGGCAGCTGCCCGACCTGCGCAGCGCCTATGCGCATATGCACCGGCCCGACACGATGGAACAGGTCGAAGCCGCGCAGAAGCGCTGGAAGTTCGAAGAGGCCTTCGCCCTGCAGGCCCACCTGCTGGCGCAGAAAAGCCTGTGGAACCGCGAGGTCTCCCGTGAGCTCACCGGCCGTGACGACGGGGCGCTCGCCTATTTCGACGAGCACCTGGCCTTCCAGCTCACCGGCGCCCAGCAGCGAGCCGGTGCGGAGATCGCCGCCGATCTGGCCCAGCCGCACCCAATGAACCGGCTGCTGCACGGCGACGTCGGCTCGGGCAAGACGCTTGTCGCACTGCGGGCGATGCTCCAGGCCGTCGACTCCGGTGCCCAGGCGGCGATGCTTGCCCCCACCGAAGTGCTCGCCGCCCAGCACTACCGCTCGCTCATGGCGATGCTCGGCCCCCAGGCCGAGGATCCCTCGCTGTTCTCCCACGGACGGCTCTCACACGAGCACACCCGGGTGCGGGTAGCGCTGCTGACCGGCTCACTGTCGACGAAGGAGCGCAAGGAGCTGCTGCTGGCCCTGGTCGCCGGGCAGATCGACATCATCGTCGGCACCCACGCACTCGTGTCCGATACGACGATCTTCAACGCCCTCGGCCTCGTCGTCATCGACGAACAGCACCGCTTCGGTGTGGCCCAGCGCGAGGCGCTGCGCCGCAAATCCTCCGACTACGCCCCGCACGCCCTCGTCATGACCGCCACCCCGATCCCGCGCACCATGGCGCTGACCGTCTTCGGCGACCTGGAGACCTCCGTGCTCGACGAGCTGCCACACGGGCCCAAGACCATCGCCACCCACGCGTTCTCGCTCAGTGAGCACCCCACCTGGCTCGACCGGGTGCTCACCATCGTCGCCGAGGCGGCTGCGGCCGGTCAGCAGACTTTCATCGTCGCCTCGAAGATCGACTTCGACCCCAGCCAGGGCGACCCGCTGACCGCACCGATCGGTGTCGACGAGCTCCAGCGCCGCCTGCAGAACCACCCGGCTGTCGCCCACCTCGATATGGCGGTTGTGCACGGCCGGATGGGCATGGAGGACAAAGAGGAGGTCATGCGCGCCTTCGCCGCCGGCAAACTCGACGTGCTCATCGCCACCACCGTCATCGAAGTCGGCATCGACGTCCCCCGCGCCCGCATCATGGTGATCTTCGATGCCGAGAACTTCGGCGTCGCCCAGCTGCACCAGCTGCGCGGACGCATCGGCCGCGACGGGCAGCCCTCGACCTGCTTCCTGCTCACCCACCAGCCGTCAGGCAGCGAGGCGATGGAACGACTGCAGACCGTCGCCGAGACCCTCGACGGCTTCGCCCTGGCCGAGTTCGACATGGAGAAGCGCCGCGAAGGCGACGTCCTCGGCCGCACCCAGTGGGGGCGGACCTCACTGAAGCACCTGTCGGTCGCCCGCGACGCACGCGTCATCGAAGACGCCCGGACGGCAGCAGCAGACGTCGTCGACGTTGACCCGCTGTTCGAGGCCTACCCGCACCTGCGCGACTTCATCGACACGATCATCGGCCCCGAACGCAGCTTCGGCAGCACGGCGGACTGAGCATGCGCATCATCGCAGGCCGCTGCAAAGGCCACCGCCTCAAAACCCCGCCCGGCGAGGGCACCCGCCCGACCTCTGACCGGGTGCGCGAATCCCTGTTCTCCTCACTCACCACCCTCGACGTGCTCACCGGCGCCCACGTCCTCGACGTCTGCGCAGGCTCCGGCGGCCTCGGCTTCGAAGCACTCTCCCGCGGAGCAGCCCACGTCACCTTCATCGAACGCGCCGCCTCCGTGTGCCGCGTCATCACCGCCAACGCCCGCTCCCTGCGCGTGACAGGCGAGGTCGAGATCATCCAGGCGCCGGCCGCCCCGGGCGCGGGACGGCTGCCGGACGGCAGCATCGACCTCATCTTCGCCGACCCCCCGTACCCCATGCCCGAAGCGGAGGTCACCGCGATCCTGGACGCGTGCGTCCCGCTGCTGCGCGACCCGGCAGCGCTCATCGTGCTCGAACGCTCCAGCCGGTCACCGGAGCCGACGCTGCCAGAGCAGCTGGAGGTGTTCCGGCACAGGAAGGCCGGCGAGACCGCGCTGTGGTTCCTGCAGCTGCGGGAGTGACGAACGTGCGGGGCTGAGGCCTGGGGTCAGTGCTCCAGCACCGCGGAGAGGAACTTCGCGGTGCGCTCATGCTGCGGGCGGGTGAAGATCTCGTCCGGTGGGCCGTCTTCGATGATCTGGTCCCTGCACGAACGACTCGGTCACCTCGACACCGGCATCCGGGTTGTTGTCGGCCATCCAGTTGAGCCAGATGCCGGCGAGTGCGAAGACATCGGCTCTGCGGGAGGTCACCATCTTTATACCGTCCTAGGGAGTGCCCACTTCAGTCGAGCCTTCAATGCCAAGATCTGCGGCGTCGTCCGATTCGATCGCACCGGCCATCGTGGCGAGCGTGACGTCGCCGTCGGCCTCCAGGGGCCTCACCGGCGAAGCCGACGGATCGCGCTGACCACGACAGCGGCTCGATATACGATCGCGGGCTTGTCAGACCTCGCTGCTAACCTTCGCCATCGCTTGAGGCAAGCAGATGAACGTCCCACCACGTCACGGTTCCGATAGGCGCCGGCATCAAAGGCCGGTGGCCCTCCACCATTGCTGCCGCGCTTTTCCCGAACCGCGATCTGATCCTTCTTCTCCGGGATTA